>JAUXFJ010000114.1 GCA_030620065.1 Anaerolineaceae bacterium | reverse complement strand
ATCTCAAAAAGCTGTTTGCGTACAGCGTCTGCAGTGCCTTGATACCAGTCAGTATGCTCTATCGTCTGCTCTGCCGCCCAGATTTGTACCCAGCCGGTATGAAAGGAATCAAAGTTATAAGTACGCGTAATATGACGATGAAGCGAAACAGAATTGAATTGTGTCAATACAGCAATCCGGAAAATATTGGAATTGATACAATTGCTGAGAGGGATATCGATCAAGCGGTATTTCCCTGCAATAGGTACTGCTGGTTTTGAGCGCATAGCCGTGAGAGGATAGAGGCGCTTCCCCTGTCCTCCGCCGAGAATAACTGCCAAGATCTCATTCAAGTTGGGCATTTACAACTCCTTTCTGCACTATGGCATAAGTATTGACTTACCCTTAAACTTGACAAATGATACTGAAGTTGGCATGGGCTTCCAAAATAACAAATCAGCCAATCTTCAATTTATCGCTGTTAGCCGAACCTATTCTTCGCTCGATAAAGTTCGCTTCCTTATCTCAACAGCCTCAAGGATCTCTTCAGCTGAGCGCAAGGCACCATCGCCGACTGGACCCAACATCTGGGCTAGTTCATTCTGGCGCGCTTGCCCTTCTAAAAACTCAACCTGTGTCAGTGTGCGTCCTTCATACACTTGCTTGGTAACATTATAATGCTGGTCGCCGTAGGCAGCCAGCTGCGGCAGGTGCGTGATACACATTACCTGATGCTGATGCGACAGATTCCAGAGCTTCTCACCGACAGTCATACCAACTCGCCCGCCAATACCCTGATCAATCTCATCAAAGATTAGTATTGGAATAGTATCTGCATGAGCCAGCACATTCTTTAATGCCAACATCAGACGGGAGGTTTCACCGCCTGAAGCTATCTTTGCCAAAGGTTTCAAACCTTCTCCGGGGTTGGGTTCAACCAAGAATTCCACCTGGTTAAACCCGCGGGAGTCAAAGGCAACCCGCTGCCCGTCAGGTAGCAGTAAACCGTCGGCGTCAGCTCGCATCTGCATATCTACCGCAAAGCGCGCACCTGCCATGCGCAAGTCATCTAACTCAACTTCAACCGCCTCAGCCAAAGATTTCGCCGATTCAAGACGTTTTTCTGAAAGAAGTGAGGCTTTTCCCGATATGACTTTCATTAACTCAACTTCCCTTTGTCCCAGTTCCTCTAAGCGCTCCTCTGCATGGGTAATATTACCCAATTCCCGATGAGCACGTCCAGCAAAAGCCAGAATTTCCTCAATTGAATTTCCATATTTACGTTTAAGAGTATTGATCAGGTCAATGCGTTCCTCAATTTGGTCAAGGCGGTGTGGGTTGAACTCAATCTTTTCGGAATAAGCGCGCAGCTCCAGCGTCAGGTCGGAAAGGCTGCTCAAGCTGCTTTCAGCAACATCGTGCAGGGCCAGGGTTGAGCTATCAATACCTCCCAGTTCTGCCAGTGCCTGCACCGCTTCGCCCAGCATGTCTGTAATAGAGGATGTTTCCGGCGTGCCTTCATCCAGAAGCTGTAGCGCCCGTTGTGTCAAAGTGCTCAGGTTCTCGGCATTTGAAAGGCGTGTGCGCTCCTGACGCAAGTCTGCTTCCTCACCAGGCTGGAGATTAGCTGCTTCAATCTCCTGGATTTGATAATTAAGTATGTCCACGCGCCGTGCGGAGTCACTTTCTGCCTGGCGGATCTGTTCGAGATCCCTCTGGACTGTCCGCAGGTCTGTGTAGACCTCGCGATAGTCATCCAGGAATGGCTCTGTATCTGCAAAACGATCCAACAGGTCAAGATGATTACGCACCTTTAATAAAGAAAGATGTTCTGATTGTCCATGAATATCAACCAATATGGAACCCACCTCATGCTGCAAACTGACGTTGACGCTGCGGCCATTGATGCGCGCGGTGTTGCGGCCTTCCCTGCGGATCTCGCGCCTCAATACCAGGAAATCAGTGTCATCAAGCAAGTCTTCCTCGCTGAGGATTTCCTGTATGGCGCTTTTCGCTGGTTCATCCAGTTTAATAACAGCTTCCACAAATGCCCGATCAGAGCCGGTGCGAATATTGGTCGTATCTGCGCGGCCGCCAAGGACTGCCTCAAGTGCATCGAGAATAATAGATTTTCCCGCGCCGGTCTCACCGGTGAAGATAACCAACCCTTGATCAAACTCCAGGATTAATTCCTGGATGATAGCAAAGTTCTGTATGCGTAGTTCAGTCAGCATTGTTAATCCTCATTAAAACCTCATCGTAAACGAATGCCGGATAAATGATAGTAAGCCGTTGATGCGCTCAGGCTGGTAAACAAAATTTGCCATAGTAATGGCAGCAACGCAAACACGTTAAAACTACCTACCCTTAGAGCATAAATAAATGAAAGCAACGGTAAGATGAGCAGTGGCAGGCTGCCGATTATAGTAGCCCACAGCACCACCCGAAAGAGTGTTTTACTGCGGCGCTTACTTACTGCAAAGCGCACAGCCTTAGCAATCAGCATCCCTGCTGCGGGTGCGATAAGTATTATAAAAAAGCCAATCCGTGCAGCCAACCAGCTCCCGAGAAAGGAGAGTATGGCTGAAATTATAAAAGCGACTGGAAAATCCAGGGTTTTAGTAGTATCAAATTTTTTCTGCTGACCGCGCACACACTCTTTACAGCGGTAACCAGTGGGGGTCAATATAGCTGCTTCAGGAATGATCGGCTTTCCGCAACGATTGCAGCGCAGTGTGATTACACCTACCTTTTCATTAAGTGCGTTATTTTGTGACAAATTTTTCATTACCTTTAATACTCGTCATTGGATTATGCTCCATATAGGCGGTCAGATTGCGGTAAAAATATCCAGGATCCTGGAAGCGCACCATTTTCAAAGATTTATTATTAGCTGTAACAAGGACTTGATCGTCATTGTGCATGATGATCGGGTCGCGCCCGTCCACACTAACAACAGCTTCATGCCTGGTCTTAACGCTGACACTCACCGAAGCACCTTCAGCGAGGATGATTGCCCTATCCAGGGAAAGGTGTGGTGCGACAGGCATCAACAGGATGTTGCGCAGTTCGGGAGGCAGGATCGGCCCGCCGGCAGCCAGGGCATAAGCCGTAGAACCAGTTGCAGTGGCGACAATGAGCCCATCGGCAATATAGCTGGTTAAAAAGCTGTCATTCATCATGGCACTGACCTGGATCGGGCGCACATATTGGCCGCGGCAGACAACAACCTCATTGATCACATCCCAACTTTCTCCCTTTTCACCATCACGAATGCAAACTGCCCGGAGCATCATCCGCTCTTCCAGGCGGTAAGCGCCCTCAAGTAGCCCTGGAAGCTTTTCCTTCCAATCATTTTCGCCCAATTCAACCAGAAAACCAAAGTGTCCAATATTTATACCCAGCAAGGGAATGCCCAAAGGTGCACAGAGATGGCCAGAACGCAGCATGCTGCCATCGCCACCCAATGTTATGAGCATATCAAATTCTCCAAGTCTTAGCGCCTGTTGATCAGCTTCATCATAGAGCGAGCCGTGCGTGCTGCATACCCCCAGCGACTGCAAGAAGCTGCTTACTTCACCCGCCCGGCGGCAGGCTTGTGGCAGCTCGGCATTGGCAAGTACCATGATATGTTTGGGGCATTTTTGTGTCACAGTCATTTCGCCCTAATTATAGTCTTTTTTTTCAAACCCGAAAACATGGCACTTCTACTTAATAGGTGACTAGTTTATAATCATCTTCATAGGGTCTAGTGATATCGATATGTGTTTTGAACAAATAAGGCGAAACTTCAGCTTTCCTGTATTTTCACAGCACCCTTTAAAGGTGTGCAATAATGTTTCTTCTTACCACTGAATTCAAGTCAAAATTATTATATACTTAAGTTCTTATTAAAGTCGATCACTCGAGAATATGGAGCCCGTTCTATGAAAGAAGATTCCACGACAGTTGAAAGCCCTATTCCTGTTACTCCTGAATCTGAGAAGAAACAGACTATTAAGCGGGTCTTGAGATATTTAATAAAAAAAGCCTTATGGATTTTGCTGACCATATTTTTAGGTGTTTTTATAACGATCATAATCATTAATCGACCAGTTCAAATGGGTTTCGGGGTGATGCCTCCACAACTGGATTTGGAAAGTTCGCAGTTGAACTAAGGAAGTTTCCTTCGGCAGTATTTGGGTTTGCCATTATTCTGTTGCTGGTCTTTGGATCTCTTTACGCTGTGATTGAATTACCTTATAACGAAATTGGCTAAGCCCGCCTGGACAAATATTTTTAGATCTGAAGATTTGCTCTCAACTATGATCCTCGATAGCGAAGAGGGTGGTGCGCAAAGGATCGAGAAATTGATGGGTGATGGAACAAAGCAGATCACTCTGCTATACACCTTTGACTACAATTATGCGGATTTCCCGAGCGAAATGACGCTCTATCTTGATGGTACTTATGAAGTGAAAAAGCCATTTGCCTCCATGACATGGACTACTCCAGATGGAAGAGTATTTAATCTGAATGGTGTCGCTGTTGAATCAGGCGTCATATATGATTTTGAGGAATATATCCCTGCGCGTAGAATCGTTTCCAAGAATGAGAACTGGGAGGAGTGGTTCAATTTTTCACGAATTTCTCCCACTCCCTTCCACTACATTTTATTTGCTGATCCAGACACGAATACTCCCAGTCTTGTTAAAGGGACATATCAATTACGGATCGATGGACTTACTTTCGAGGAAGGGAGCGATATTCAAGCTGAATTTGTCGTACTTGGCAGCGTGCACGGTTTTGCCGGGACAGATAATAATCGCCGCGACCTGTCCGTTCCATTATTTTGGGGGATGCCATTCGCATTGATTATCGGTCTGGTTGGTTCATTGTCGACCACAGCTTTATCTATGATCATCGCTGCGACGGGTGTCTGGTTTGGCGGATGGGTAGACAACCTGATACAAAGGTTGACCGATATCAATTTAATTTTACCTGTCTTGGCAATGTCCGTTCTTGCCTCTGCCTTCCTGGGAATTAACATATGGGTCATATTGAGCGTGATTGTTTTGTTAAATGTGTTCGGGACGCCCACAAAAAATTTCAGGGCTGCTTTTCTTCAAATCAAAGATGCTTCTTATATTGGGGCCGCCCGTTCATACGGCGCCAGTAATGGCAGAATTATCATGAAATATATGATTCCAAGAATCATCCCGGTCTTGGTCCCACAACTCGTCATCCTGATACCCGGCTTTGTCTTCCTTGAGGCTACCTTGGGATTATTCAATATTAACTCAGGATTACCCACATGGGGTACCGTCATTTTCCAGGCATTAACCAAAGGCGCTCTCTATGGATCAAAGTATTGGGTTTTACAGCCCCTTGCCTTATTGCTCGTTACAGGGGTTGCATTTGCACTACTGGGATCTGCGCTAGAACGTATCCTCAATCCGCGATTATTGGATAAATAGGCAAGCCTCTAAACAATCAAACTGAAAACTCGAGTCCTCCCCAAATTGCCGATCTCAACCCGGCGATGCTTGACGATTTAGAAAATAATCCAAATTTGAGGTTAGTAAAATCTCAATGTTCAATTGACAGTCCTCATAAATATTCGTATACTGTCTGCATAAGATCGGGACAGGGTACAAGATACTGTGTTCTCTGGTATATTATGGAAGCAACACCTGATATTGAATCAACATCTAATATTCATATAAGACCACCATTTCCCTCAAAGGGTTTTTATAAAAACCCTTTGATCATATTATTAGTATCCGTTACAGCGGGGCTAATCCT
>JAUXFJ010000065.1 GCA_030620065.1 Anaerolineaceae bacterium | reverse complement strand
GTCCTGATGGTGACTCATTCGATCCCAGAAGCCATTTATCTATCAGATCGAGTGCTGGTGCTTACGCAGCGCCCAGCCCAAATCTGCCTTGATTTACCAGTAGACCTTGCTCGTCCACGCACTGAAGAAATTCGCTACAGCCCGCGTTTTGCTGAACTTGCTCATCAGCTGCGTCAGCAGTTAAATGTTGGACAACCTTAAACCCAATAATTCAAGAAACCTAAGCGAGATAATGCTGAATTTAAAATAACTGCCAAAAATTATAATTTTTATCATAAAAAAGAAACTTTAGACCACTAATCTTGGAATACGCGGCCACAATAATAACAAGTTTTCTGCCAGTAAACGCGCATTGACATAGACATCCAGCTGCTTAAGCCCTTCCTCTAAAGAAACCATAACACTCTGAGCACTTGCTAAATCTACTTGCTCCGCTACCGCTCGGATGTAGGGTTCACGGTCAATATTGACCAAAGGTATATCTGACCCCGACGCACAGATGAAAACATCACGCCAAAAGGTCAGCCAAATGGAAATGATTTTGGATAAATTTTCGCGCCTTTTGCGGCTTTGCTTCATTTCAGCTTCAACATAGGCAAAGCGTTCACGCCGTGATGCAGGGAGTAATCCCGCCATGTCATCCAGCACCTGCTGACGGTTTATTAGTGCCTGCGGGTCAGCATGAAGTTTCAATGCAGCCCCCAACCTTCCCGAAGTAATGTGAGCGAGAAGTCGGGCATCCAACTGACTCAATCCCTTTTGTTCTTCCAGAAAGCTCTCTGCAGCTTGAACCGGCATGGGGCGTAAACGCAAAACCTCGCAGCGCGAGACAATAGTGGGTAGCAAGCTTTCCTGCGCATCTGCAGTCAATATGATTACAGCTTTGGGTGGGGGCTCCTCAAGAGTCTTCAGCAGGGCGTTAGCAGCCCCTAGCGTAATGCGTTGGAAATCGAGCAAGAGCGCCACGCGGTAACGTGCCTGATAAGGCGCTAATACCAATGAACGCCTTAAGGTACGCACCTGTTCAATACGAATGTCTTTGTGCCCCTCTTCAGGCTCAATAACAGAAAGGTCAGGATAAACTTGCCGTGCGATCTGCTGGCAGGTCGTACAGGTACCGCACGGCAAACCTTGTCCAAGCGGTTGTACACAGTTAAGCGCTTTAACAAAAGCCAATGCCAAAGTCCGTCTACCGACGCCCTGTGCTCCAGTGATCAAATAAGCATGCCGCAGCTTATCTGTCTTGGTATGCTCCTTGAGCAATGAGACTGCCCAATCGTGTCCGTGTATATCCCATGTCATACCTGAATTGTAGCGCAAGGCTGGCACTCTGACAACCAATTCAAGTGCATTGACCGCTAAGGGCATTCGAATCTAATATCCAATATCTCTTTTAAGTCAAAAATCCCTTACTGGTAAATTATTTTCGGCTATAATTCACGGATGCGCGTTTTCTAGGTTGATAACCCCAGATAATCTAGGGTTATTACCTGAGTTTGGCATTATTATCTGGAATTACAGGAGTAAGCAACTATATGAGTAACGAAACAAAAAACGAAATAAAAAACAGTTCTTCAGAGCTCTCGGTCACATGGCATGCACTGAGTGCAACAGACGTTCTGCAGCAACTTGAAACCCCCGAAGAAACCGGACTTACGGCAAAAGAAGTCAAAGCCCGTCAAGAGAAATATGGTCTCAATGAACTGATTGAAAAAAAACGCACTACTTTCTGGGAGATGCTTTTTGCCCAATTAAATAACTTTGTGGTTATTTTGTTGATCGCAGCTGCGGTCATCTCTGCCCTTTTAGGTGATTATATCGAGGCGGGCGCCATTTTGACTATTGTGGTGCTCAATGCTATCTTGGGCATCGTCCAAGAATCGCGCGCCGAAGAAGCCTTGGCAGCACTTAAGAAGCTAGCAGCTCCTGAGGCTCAGGTTCTTCGTGACGGTCACCGTGTATCTGTGCCTGCTGCCCAGCTCGTACCTGGAGATATTGTCTTCCTGGAGGCAGGTAATTACATCCCTGCTGATATTCGCCTTTTAGAAGCAATCAACCTGAGTATAGAAGAAGCTTCTCTTACAGGCGAATCCGTCCCGGTGAAGAAAAACGCTGAGAGCCTTTTAGAAAAAGATATTCCCTTAGGGGATCGTAAGAATACAGCATTTATGGGTACCCTGGTAACCTACGGCCGAGGAAAAGGCATTGTGATCAGTACCGGCATGTACACTCAATTAGGCTTAATCGCCACAATGCTGCAGTCGGTTGAGGACGAAGAGACGCCACTCCAGAAGCGCCTCGACCAGCTCGGCAAGGTACTGGGTTGGGGTTCTCTTATCGTTTGCGGTTTGGTTTTCGTGATCGGTGCTATCCGCCTGTTACTTGCCAATGGGGCTCCCTCACTGACTGATCCAACGACCATTCAACACATAGTGGACATGTTCATGGTGGCTGTCAGCCTGGCGATCGCGGCTGTGCCGGAAGGATTGCCGGCTGTTGTAACAATCAGCCTGGCAGGGGGTATGCGTGAGATGGTTCGCCGACATGCGCTTATCCGCCGTTTGGTTTCTGTAGAAACACTCGGCTCGACAACAGTCATTTGCTCTGATAAAACAGGTACGCTTACTCAAAACGAAATGACCGTAACCCAACTATGGGTTGACGGGAAATTCGTATCTATCACCGGCAGCGGGTACACCCCAAAAGGTGAGTTTTTAGTTAACGGCAAGTCCGTTGACTTAAAAGACTTTTCTGCAGCACAAACTGCGCTGTGGATCGGGTCTCTCAACAATGATGCGCAGCTTGAATATTCGGGGGAAGCTGAAGGTGAAGCAACTTACCGTATGATTGGCGACCCCACAGAGGGTGCTATCCTGGTGGCAGCCCTCAAAGCAGGTGCTTCCGCAAAAGAGCTCAACGATGCTTACCCACGTGAGCAAGAAATCCCATTTGATTCAGAACGTAAACGGATGGTAACCATCCATGCCATTGAAACACCCAGGAAGGAAGACATTTCTCCTTTTAGCGATGAAGAAAAACGTGAATGGCACATAGTCGCCGTTAAAGGTGCGCCGGATGTTGTCCTTGATCTCTGTTCTCATGTACAAACGCTGAACAACGGTGATGACAAACTAAATGAAAAAAGACGCAAAGAAATAATTGATGCCAATGACAGGATGACCAAAGGCGCGTTGCGTGTACTGGGCGTAGCTTACCGCCTGGTGCCTGCGCTGCCTGATGAGATTAACAGCAATGCGCTTGAAAAAGACCTGACCTTCGTAGGTCTGATAGGAATGATAGACCCGGCGCGGCCCGAAGTCAAACCTGCCCTTGAAACGGCTGTCAATGCTGGTATCCGCACTGTAATGATCACTGGTGATTATCCCAATACAGCACGCGCCATTGCTGAAGAGGTCGGCTTGATGCAGGCTGGACACAAGGTGATGACTGGAGCAGAGATCGGCAAACTCAGCGATGAAGAGATGACCGAGACTGTCAAAGTGACGGATGTTTATGCACGCGTGAGTCCGGAGCATAAAATGCGCATTGTGGATGCACTGCGCGCCAATGGTGAAGTCGTTGCCATGACCGGCGACGGGGTCAATGATGCCCCGGCGATAAAACGCGCTGATATCGGTATCGCCATGGGAATTACTGGAACGGATGTTGCCAAAGAAACTGCCGATATGGTGCTCACAGACGATAATTACGCCAGCATTGTATCTGCGGTGGAGCAGGGACGTGTAATCTACAGCAATATCCGCAAGTTTGTGTACTACCTACTCTCTTGCAATGCAGCTGAGATCATGATCATCTTCCTGGCAACGCTGTTCGGCTGGCCAGTACCGCTTACCGCCATTCAGCTGCTTTGGCTCAACCTGGTTACCGATGGTGCGCCAGCATTGGCGCTAGGTTCGGAAAAGGGCGACCCGGATATTATGGATCAAGACCCGCGTCCTACCGATGAGCCTATCATCAACCGTTACATGCAGCTCGGCATACTTGTTCAGACGATTGCAATCACTGCCGCCACATTAGGTGCTTTCGCTATTGGATACTATTCCGACATAAATCACATAGAATTGGCTGAAACAATGGCTTTTGTGACATTGTCTGTTTCTGAATTATTACGAGCATACACGGCCCGCTCAGAATACTACCCGCTGCACAAAATCGGCGTTTTTAAGAATAAACTCATGAACTGGGCTGTTTTAGCTTCATTCGTATTAATCTTGGTGGTAATATATGTTCCCTTCTTCCAACCGATCTTTAATACGGCTGCCTTGAACTGGCAGCAGTGGTTGATTATGCTTCCGCTGTTCTTGTTCCCCTCAGTTGCAGCAGAGTTGATGAAGATCATTATGTCTAAGCGCATGCAAAAACGCCGCACACAAGCCAATAGCTAAATTAAATCACAGCTATTAAAACTCCTGAGGGCAATAATAAAACCTCAGGAGTTTTTAATTATGGTCATTCTGCGCAGAAAAGGTGTGAAATTATCGCCGATTAGTCCCCCATTTTGATTCAAGTGCTATTACAATATAAGAGATGTCTGAAAAATCTAGAAATCTTCCACTCGATGAGATCATTCAGGGCAATTGCCTGGATGTACTTCCCAAGCTGCCGGCTGACTCGGTCGATCTCATCTTTGCCGATCCACCTTACAACCTGCAGCTTCAAGGTGAACTTTGGCGTCCCAACCTGACACGCGTTGATGCTGTGGATGATGAATGGGACAAATTTGACAACTTCGCCCAATACGATGAGTTCACCTACGCCTGGCTACAAGCCTGCCGGCGGGTGCTCAAACCCACAGGTACTTTGTGGGTGATCGGGTCTTATCACAACATCTATCGGGTGGGCAAGATCCTGCAAGATCTCAACTACTGGATATTAAATGATGTTGTATGGGTTAAAGCCAACCCCATGCCAAACTTCCGCGGCGTGCGCTACACAAATGCACACGAAACGCTGTTATGGGTGCAAAAAGAAAGCGGCGCAAAATATACGTTCAACTACCCTGCCATGAAGAACCTCAATGAGGGATTGCAAATGCGCAGCGATTGGTACATCCCAATCTGCACTGGAGTTGAGCGTTTGAAGGATAATGGAAAAAAGGCCCATCCTACACAGAAGCCTGAAGCGCTGCTTTACCGCGTGATCCTTTCCAGTTCAAACCCCGGCGATGTGGTATTGGATCCATTTTTTGGTACGGGCACAAGCGGCGCAGTTGCACGCAAACTGCACCGCCATTTTGTGGGAATCGAGTTAGACCCTGGCTATGTTCGCCTGGCTCGTAAGCGCGTTGATTCAGTCTTGCAGCTTGAGTTTGACCCACCTTTATTCATTACACCGAACCCTCGCCATCTGAAACGCGTACCCTTTGGTACGCTCGTCGAGCATGGGTTTTTAAAACCTGGGCAGCAGTTATTTCTCGGTCCGCATGGTGACATCACTGCAAAGGTATTGGCAGATGGTGCCCTTTCTTACCAGGGGCAGCGCGGTTCGATCCACCAGATCGCCAAGTCAATTCGTAATGGGCCAAGCAACGGCTGGACATCATGGTATTTCTGGGATGAGACATCTCAAAAGCGTCAGCCAATTGATAAACTGCGCCAAATCTATCGTCGTGATGCCGCTCAGGAAACTCAACCTGCACAGTAACCTGAAATATTCGGGTTTTCGCAGGAATATAAAACTTTATGAGGATAAAAATGACAGAAAAAGCTACGTACGCCCAATCTCCCTGGAAGCTCGATGACCTCTTTAAAAGCTTTGATGATCCAGCGATCGAAGAAACCTATAAGAAGGTTGATGCCCTGGTCGCTCAGTTTGAAAGCTATCGTGAACAACTAAAGGCCGATATCAAAGAAAGCGATTTTCTGAAGATCTTGAAAGATTTTGAAATCGTTAATAAACTGGGAATCAAGATCGGCGGATTTGCTCAGCTTTCTTTTGCCGGTGATACACAAGCTCAGGAGGCCCAGATTGCCGTAGCCCGTTTTAAGCAATTTTCAGCTGATATGAGCAACCGAACTATTTTTTTCACTCTTTGGTGGAAAGCGCTTGATGATAAAAACGCCAAACGCTTGATGACTGCTTCAGGTGATTACCGCTATTGGCTGCAGCAGATGCGCAACTTCAAGGATTACACACTCAGCGAGCCTGAAGAAAAGATCATCAACATCAAAGATGTCACCGGTTCAGCTGCGCTGTCAATGCTCTACGACTCGATCACCAACCGCTATACATTTAAAGTGGAAGTTGATGGTGAAGAAAAAGACCTGACGCGCGGGGAAGTGATGGCTTTGGTCCATACAGCTGACCCAGACGTTCGCGCAAAAGCCTACCAGGAACTTTACAAGGTCTATGGCGATGATGGACCCATTCTTGGACAAATTTATCAAGCCTTGGTGCGTGACTGGCGCAACGAAAACATCAGCCTGCGGGGTTTCAAGAAACCCATATCCGTTCGAAACCTGGTCAATGACATCCCTGATAGCGTGGTTGATATGTTGCTGGATATCACGCGCAAGAACAGCGGTATCTTTCAGCGCTTCTTTGCGCTCAAAGCACGCCTGTTAGGCATGGAAAAGCTGCGCCGTTACGATATCTACGCACCACTCTCTAAATCAGACAAGACCTACAGTTTCAATGAGGCTGCCGAGATCACTTTTGATGCGTTTACAGAATTTGACGCAAATTTTTCGAATCTGGCACAGCGTGTATTAAAAGATGATCACTTGGACAGCGAAGTACGTAAGGGCAAGATGAGCGGTGCTTTCTGCGCCACAATTACGCCCGATCTGACCCCATGGGTACTGTTAAACTATCAAGGTAAACCGGGCGATATTGCAACCATGGCGCACGAACTGGGTCATGCTGTACATTCGATGATGGCAGAAGAGCATACCTACTTCACACAGCATGCCTGCCTGCCACTGGCTGAGACAGCATCAACCTTTGGCGAAATGGTTCTGCTGGATCGATTAATGCAATTGGAGAAAGACGAAAGCGTCAAACGAGACATCCTATTCCGTCAGATGAACGATGCTTTTGCAACAATCCTGCGTCAAATTTATTTTGCAATGTTCGAGCGTAAAGCCCATGAAATGATCCTCAATGACGCTTCAATCGACGAGATATCAGATGCTTATCTTGAAAATCTCAGGGAAGAATTTGGCGATTCGGTGGAACTCTCGGATGAGTTCCGCTGGGAATGGGTCTCGATCCCGCATATCTATCAAGTACCCTTCTATGTTTATGCATACGCATTCGGACAGCTATTGGTCTTCTCGCTTTATAAACAATATAAAGCTGAGGGTGAAGCCTTCAAGCCGCGTTTCATGAAGATACTGGCAGCCGGTGGTTCGGTAGCTCCTGTGGAGCTGCTCGCCGATGCAGGTATTGACGTCAATAAGGCGGAGTTCTGGCAAGGCGGGTTTGATGTGATCGAAGAGATGGTGAGCAGGCTGGAAGAGATTTCCAAATAAGCCTATTCATTCTGAATATGTGTTGTTTCAAGTGCCAGACCTTCTAGTATTAGAAGGTCTGGCTTTATTATCCTTAAAGGTTTTTTGGATACCAACAATTGTGGTATATAATTTTTATCAAGATACTAATTTGCGGAGATATAAAAAATTATGTACATCGCCATCGAAGGTGTGATCGGTGTGGGAAAAACCACATTAGCCAGACTTCTTCAGCCTGCATTCCAGGCACAACTTCTGCTAGAGGTGTTTGAAGAAAATCCTTTCCTCAGTGATTT
>JAUXFJ010000210.1 GCA_030620065.1 Anaerolineaceae bacterium | reverse complement strand
CCCCTTCTATTTTTATTAATCATCAAGCAGTACATCCTTGGGGTATCACGGACCCTGAGAGTGGAGTAACTTGCAATTGATAGTTCGAATACGAGTATCTTAAAGAAAAAGACTATCCCAGCCAAACATTCTTAGCTATACTTATGTTAAATTGAGAATGAGGGCAAAGACAACCTTCCGTTGAGTCCACCGCCGAACAAGTCTAAGTTGAATTGTTTTGAGATATTGAATAAGAGGAGATAAACCATGGGTAAATGGGAATGCACAATTTGCAACTATATTTATGACCCTGAAAAAGGCGACCCAGACAGCAAGATTGCCCCCGGCACAGCGTTCGAAGACATACCCAACGATTGGGTTTGTCCCATCTGCGGAGATGATAAATCGATGTTCGAGAAAGTAGAGTGAGGTGAAATCATGAAACCACGCAAGATAAAAGATGGCATTTACTGGGTAGGCGCTGTAGACTGGGATCGACGCCTATTTGACGACCTTATACCCCTGCCCGATGGCACCAGCTACAACGCATACCTGATCCAGGGGAGCGACAAGACAGCGCTGATAGATACTGTTGAACCTGAAATGTCTGACATTTTGCTCAACCGCTTGAAACAGCTGGACGTTGAACGTATCGATTACGTCATTGCCAATCATGCCGAGCAGGATCATTCAGGCACACTCCCACAGATTCTGGCGCAGCACCCTCAAGCACAGGTTGTCTGTACGCCTAAATGCAAAAACATGCTGGTAGATTTGGAGTTAGTGCCAGAAGACCGTTTTCTCACAGTGGACGATGGCGAAACGCTGTCGCTCGGTGATAGGACGCTCGAATTCATCCACGCCCCGTGGGTTCACTGGCCCGAGACCATGCTGACCTACTTACAGGAAGACAAGATCCTCTTCTCCTGCGACTTTTTAGGTTCGCACCTGGCCTCCACCGAACTTTACGCCAAAGACGAAGGGCTGGTTTACGAGGCAGCCAAGCGCTACTACGCAGAAATCATGATGCCGTTCAGTAAAATGATTAAGAAGAATCTGGAAAAGGTTCAGGAACACGAAATCACCTTAATCGCCCCCAGCCACGGCCCGATATACGACCGGCCGGAATTCATTATGGAGGCCTATCACGATTGGGTGTTTAGCGAGCCGAAGAATATCGTCGTTCTGCCCTACATCTCAATGCACGGCAGCACTCGTGTGATGGTAGAGCATCTGGTGGATGCCCTGATCGAAAATGGGGTCACAGTAAAATTGTTCAATCTATCCGTTACCGATATTGGAGAGCTGGCCATCTCGCTGGTGGATGCCGCTACCATAGTGATCGGATCACCCACCGTCCTGGGCGGAGCGCATCCGAAAGTAGTTTACGCCGCTTACCTTGCAAACGCCCTGCGTCCAAAGACAAAATTCGTATCCATTGTCGGATCCTACGGGTGGGGCGGCATAATGGTGAAGCAATTGGCGGGTATGATTCCCAACCTAGATGTAGAAATACTTGATCCAGTCGTGATCAAAGGGCACCCCAAAGCGGAAGACTTCAAAGCCCTGGACAAACTAGCGGCTGCTATCGCGGAAAAGCATAAAAACCTGGAGTAGATTTAATAAATACATCATCGTAAGCGCGCTACCCGCCGGCTCCCCTATAGACCGTTCGTAAGCAGAACAGCATCGCCCAAAAGTATTTTGGTCTCTGATTGCTAAGAACTGTACTAGCGTTGAACAACCCAAAAACGGGAAATGCGGCTTAAATAAACGAAATAACAACAGCAATCCTTGCCCGTGGAGATAACAATTACGGCGAACTTGAAATATCAAAAAAAGCGTTTTTGCCGTTAATCGTTTGATTTAAAATCAGGCTCGTTGGTGTTGTGATTGAAACCAACATTATATAATGATAAGAAACCACCTGGAAGGACCTTGCTCTAGAGCAGTAATCCTTGCAAGCTTGTAAATTCAGTAATGGTTAGCTGATATAGAGACCGCCATTGATCGGCAATGTTATGCCAGTGATATACTCCGCGTTGTCAGAAGCGAGGAAAGAAATCGCATCAGCAACATCTTCCGGCCGTCCGATCCTGCCAACAGGTACTTTCTTCGCAAATTGTTCCCTTTTTCCATCCAGTGCACCGCCCCATCCTGGCGTGTCAATCCATCCTGGAGCAACTACATTGACAGTAATACCGGAACGTCCGTATTCACGGGCAAGTGATTTGGATAGACCAACGATACCGGCTTTTGATGCTGCGTAGTGGCTGTGTCCACCGGTTGAACCTTGTTGCGCTGCAAGAGATGAAATATTTATAATTCGGCCCCAACGATTTCTTTCCATAATGGGAAGCACAGCGGAACAAAAATAAAAGGAACTGTACAGATTCACTTTCATTACTTTATCCCAATCCTCGAAATCCATTTCTCTAAACGGATTTGTTGGCCGTATGCCTGCATTGTTTACGAGGATATCAATACGGCCGAACTGCCCATCAATCTGATGAACAAATTCCTGAACACTCCCTTTGATAGAAACATCCACATTATGAAAAACACATTTTTTTCCCGAAATATTAATTTCCTCCGCTACAGCAGCACCGGATTCTGAGAGGTCCGCGATTACAACCTGATGATCAGATTGAGACAGAGAAAACGCGATTGCCTTTCCTATGCCGCTGGCGGCGCCTGTCACGATAGCAACTCGGTTCATTGTGTTCATATCACTCCTCATTAACCAAGATGACTTTTTTTAATCCTTCCAGATCGCGTGTCATTTCTAAAAACTTTCCCACATTTTCCAATCCTCCCACATTTGTTACCAGTTGGTCTGTATCAATCAATCTCCGTGCTAGTAAGTCCATAGCCCACATGAATTGGGTCTCTGTGTAGCTGACTGAACCCGTGATTACGGAATGATAATAATGCAAATCGTTCAAATTGAATTCAACCATTGTATCTTTGGCTGCTGAAGCCAGAAGCACCATCCTGCCCGCTTTTGAAAGCATCTTGAATCCAGATTCTGTTAATTCTTTATTGCCAACAGCGCAAATGATACTGTCAGCACCTCTGCCCTGTGTGAAATCTGAAACCTCTGCATCCAAATTATTTTTTATCGGATTAACAACCCTGTCCGCACCCATTTCAAGTGCGGTGTTTAATCGTTCATCCAGGATATCCGTGATTAATACTTGCGCGCCAAGAATCTTCAACAATGCCAGGGATGTGAGTCCCATGAAACCAGCTCCAAGGACAATCGCTGTTCCGGGAGGTGAAGATACAGCCCTCAGAACTCCATTGGCACAAGCAGCGACTGGTTCAATCAAGGCAGCATCTTTAAATGATAAATTGGACGGGATCTTGTACACATTTTCTGGAGGAACAGTTAAATATTCAGCAAATGCGCCATCGATTGAATACCCAATTACCTGATAGTTGTCGCACATACCCATCCCCTCAGCAGCAACCTTCCCGCTCTGGCAGCCGTAACAATAACCGCAGACGGTTACAGGCGCGATCGCAACCCGGTCGCCAATATTTAGATCGCTTTGAATTGATACTCCGATTTCTTCAATTGTCCCGGCTGGTTCATGCCCTAATATGAATGGGAAATGCGGGG
>JAUXFJ010000056.1 GCA_030620065.1 Anaerolineaceae bacterium | reverse complement strand
CTGCTGCTATCTGGGCCAGGATAGTATCGGAACCGGTCCCCAAGTCTGTTGCCCCCATCAATAAATTAAAAGATCCATCGTCATTCATTTTGAGGGTTGCGGCGGCCATGTCCAGGTCAGCGATGCCACTGCCATGCATCACAACAGCTATGCCAATACCATGGCGATAGCGACCGCTCTGTCCACGATATTTTTGACGTTTGGCATAAAAATCTGTGGCTTGCAAACCGATTTCCACACAATGTGCCAGTGCACTCGTTTGCAATGATTGCTCTTTGCCTTCACGCCCTTCTCCAAGAGACTTGGATAAATGCATTGTTTCACCGACTTTTAGCCAATTATTACGCTTGAATTCAATAACATCCAAACCTAACTTCACAGCAATCTCTTCCATCATAACTTCAATGCCGTATTGACATTGCATAGCGCCGTAGCCGCGGAAAGCACCCGCCGTCGGTGTATTCGTGTAAACGACATCGCTGATAAACCTGACATTGGGTGGGTTATAAAGTGTCAATCCCTTAAATCCTCCCACCATATTTACTGTCAAAGCGTGGGCGCCGTAAGCGCCAGTATCACCAATCAGGTATAGGTCAGCAGCGGTAATCTTTCCCTCTTTGATGCCGATCTTATATCGGACGATATTCGCGTGGCGGCTGCGTGAACTGGTAAATTCCTGCGTGCGGGAATATTCCATCTGTACCGGACGGTTCGTTGCCATTGTCAGATGGGCACATAAATCTTCCAAAATCAGATCTTGTTTGTTGCCAAACCCACCGCCAATGCGCGGCTTTATCACTCGTATTCTTTTTACAGGGAGATCGATCAATGGCGCAACCATCCGGCGGATATGGAAGGGCACTTGTGTACTGGTTCGAAAGACCAATCGGTCGTCCTCATCCCAATAAGTAATGCAGACATGTGGTTCCATGTGGACTTGCTGCTGTTTTGGCGTACGATAACTGCCTTCAAATACGTGATCTGCTTCACCGAAAGCTTTCTCGATATCCCCAAACTGGGCTTCGATGTGATGGACGATATTGTGTTGAACATCATAAATCCCTGTTGTATCTACTTCATCGTGGATGACTGGCGCGCCATCCTGCATAGCCAGTTCAGGATCAACAACAACAGGCAGGATCTCATAATCAACCTCGATCAAATTCAGAGCTTGTTGAGCTAATTCTGGCGTTTCAGCAGCGAGGATCGCGACGCGATCACCCACATGGCGTACTTTATTGTCAAGAGAGACTTGATCATAAGGTAATGGCTGGGGGTAACTTTGTCCGCCAGAAGCGTATTTGATACGCGCAATGTCTTGGTGGGTCAGGATAGCATGTACGCCTGGTAAAGAGCGTGCCTTGCTGGTGTCAATTCCCCGAATACGGGCGTGTGCGTGAGGGCTGGTCATCAAAGCACCGTATAGCATGCCATCCAATCGGAAGTCATCTGTGTATACTGGGCGTCCCTGTGCTAATTTCCTGGCATCCACTTTAACTTCAGGTTTTCCAACCACATGAGTTTTCTCCATCTCATCTGGAGTAAATACGATTGGCGGTAAGGGATTCCTGCCTCCATCGCGACGGTAGAAAGCTTCTGGGAGTTCAAAAGGTTTACCATTGTTTGGTAATCTTAGGTCAATAGGTGTGAATGATTCGACCTTTTCTTCTCGTAATAATGCCGCAGAGCGATGAACAGCATCCACTATTCGAACGTAACCTGTGCAACGGCAAAGCACATGATCCAAAGCTTTCCGAATTTCATCGTCGGTTGGGTTAGGGTTTTTATCGAGCAATGCTTTGGTTGATAGAATCTGTGCTGGGGTACAAAAACCGCATTGAATGGCACTTGAATCAATAAAGGCTTGCTGGATGGGATGTATTTCACCATTTTGTTCAAGACCTTCAAGCGTTGTGATCTCCACTCCATCAACATCTGCTGCTTTTGTAGTACAACTATGGATTGGTTTTCCATTCAGCAGGATTGTGCAAACGCCGCAAGTGCCATCATCGCAACTGGATCTCACACTGAAATAGGAATAACGCCGCAGGGCAGTTAGCAGGCTTTCATCGGTTCCCACCAGTAATTTTTTGATGACATTATTTATCGTGATATTGATTTCAACTTTAGCAGTTTTCATAATTTGTTAGTTCTCCTCTTACTTGAAAAGATTAATCATAAGATTCAGCAGTTTCTTCAAGTGATTCTAGCTATCCTTTGAATTCTTTCTGGCATCCTGAATAGATCGATGATTATTATTAGAAGGAAGGATATTATTCAAGTTGCCTCCTTAAGCAAACCGGGCGGTATCATATTCCAGCAGGGTAGAATATTCTGCACAAGAGAGATAAACCGGTATTTTAATAGCTAGCCAGCATTAACAATTGCCACAATGAATAGTTGGGGGTAGGCATCTTCACGGCCTTTTATTTCTCTTTAGCAGATTTGTCCTCATCGGTTTCTTTATGCAGATAGGGTAGGGGAAGCGATCCGCCCAACCCTTCCAACGCTGACAAAAGCGCCTGATTGGAAAGTTCAATCGCATCAGCTGCCACTCGGATGTCCGCAGCGGCTTCACCGGCCCGTTCTGCCCAAACGCGAAACTCGTCCGCGTGTTCAGAATTATGTCCTATCCAATGAGGAATCAATACCCTTAGCTTATCAAGATCTTTCATGTTTCGTCCTCTCCTGACCGATATGTCCTTACAATTTCTGGAGGATGTTTTGTCGTCCAGACTTGGCTTCGGTCAGATTGTAGTGATGGAGTGATTATTGGTCATCTTCGATTATCAGAATGTACGCATTAAATTTACTTGACATGTTTGAATTCCATCAGATAAAAACAAATGAGACTCGAATCGGAATTTTAATTTATGTATATATAATAATAACGCAAATCTTCCGGTTTACCCCTGTGATCAAATCGAATTTTACCTAAAAACTGCTCAAGATCATCCTCAAACAGTTTTTCTGGACCTGGTGCCCCTGGCAGGGTATTTGTCGATCTATCTTATATAGATGTTGGGTAGTATTAACCTGCTGTGATGTGGCAAGCTATTCGGACGGCAGACCGGCGTTTTGGACCTGTTTTTTTGTTTTGCTATCCAACACAATAAAAGCGATCATTGCGATCAGAGCGATCCAGCCCACCCAGTCTCCCAATCGGGCAGCGATTGTCGGGCTTCCGGTTCCTATCTGCACATCACTAACCAGTGTGGCTTCAACACCATCGGGAGAGGTTGCCAGGGCCATGATTTGCCCAAAGGGGTTGATGATCGCGGAATCGAAACTGCCATCAGCCTTCACCATCGCAACCCGGTTCTCGACAGCCCGGAATACAACGTGAGTGTAGTGCTTATCAGCGATTGCTCCCCAATCGTTTGAAGGTACGGCGATAATTTGTGCGCCTTGGCGGGACATCTTGCGGGTTGTATCGGTGAAATCAAGATCATAGCAAATAATGGTTGCCAGTTTTCCAAATGGTGTGTCGTAGACTGGATAGGTACCGCGGGTGGGGCTGGTCTCACCACCGAAGGTGACCGGGTGATCTTTTCCATAAACCCCAATGAATTCGCCCTGGGGGTTGATCACTGTAGCTTCGTTTCTGAATATGTGTTTATCTGGATCGGTAGACACGATGTAGCCTGCCACCAGGTGAGCACCGGTTTCCTCTGCCAGTCCCTTGAAATCGAGTTTATCTTCAACTTGAGGGTCAAAGAGCATCGCCCCTTCCGGCCAGACGATCAACTGAGCCTCCTGCTCTCCGGCATCTTGAGATTGCACCCTCATGCGCTCTAAAAGCTGGAGATATCCATCTTCATCACCCTGCATGTAGGTTAACAAAGACGAGGCCTCCGGTTGGATGGCAGCTACCTTAACTTCTGGCCCTGTAGGAATTCTCATCAAAATCAGGCTGAACACAATCCAGACACCCAGTGAAGCTGCCGCAGCGATCAGGTAGCGTTTCACCAAACCAGGATCGATAGCTGGCGCAGCATCCATGGGCTGCCATCGGGAATCGAGCCAGCGCAGAACCTGCAATCCTAAAGCGTAGTTTACAAACATAATCAAGGCGCTCAACCCAAAGATGGTAAAAACACTCACAGGTTGGATCAGCCAAAGTTGGCGATATTGGGTATAAGCCAGGAATCCCCAGGTCCCGGCGATAGGAATAAAACTACGAACTAGCTCAATACCGACCCATCCCGCAGTTTGCTGCAGCGCCAGCCAGCGATATCCGGTGCGCTCATGGAAAGGACGGGTGCCACCCTCGGTGAGTATATTGATACCAAAGATGATGATGGGCAGCCATTCCATATAAATCCCGCTGCCTGCAAAGATCGGGTACAGATATCCGCCCAGCCAACCGCCAACCGTGATGGCCGGGGCTAGGGATGAGAATTTCCGGGGAATGATGCGGTATTGAGCCACGATCATGGGTATAAATGCCACCCACATAAAAGGCCATAAATCATAAGGGGGAAAAGCCAGAAACAGCAGCAGGCCGCTCAGAGCAGATAATATAATTGCTATCAGGGTTCGAATAATGGGTTTGTTCATCGGTTAATACTCCTTCCTGATATTCTTTTCTAATTAAGCTGACTTTGTAATGAAAGAAAGTATGATTAAACCCAGTGATAATAATCTTAAGATGTATTAATGTATCTTTCAATTTAAATTGTAACTTATTTATATTAACTGCTTTATATAGCTATCTCATTTGAAGATTTTTTATATCCATCGAAGCTGACTTTACAGTAATTTGTTTTCTATACCCCTGACAGGAAACATTACAGGTAATTTGCCAATGATCCTTGTACTCTCCCTGACACAGTTGTACATGACAGGCACGCTGACAAGGAGTAATGCAACTCAAAACCTGGTTATTTTACGCTACCTGGCGACCAGGAATGAGCGGTCCGCCAGCATAGATGGATGTCACAGACATAGACCCCACCGGCGCACCCAACGGGTCTGTACTCTGTCACTGAGCATTCCAACCAGGGGGTCGTTGAGTGCATCCCATATTAGACTTATCAAGGCCCCAAATGAAGCCAGCTGTGGATCAAGGCCGATCGTATCTGTCAGAAATATCACTTAGAACAAAGAACGCATCATTCCGATTGAGGAAGGTCCGAATTCGCCTGCTCCCCAAACAAATTTCTTCCAGGAAGGCAACTTATTTACATGATTTGTTCTCAAGTTCAAATTCTCTTTATTGAAAATAATGATTGATTAATGTTACTGTATTATTATAAAACAGGCGTAAAGTAAGAATGGTCTGGGGAATTATTGGTTTTGGTAATTGCCAGTTAACTCACCCCGCTTGTCCATTGATCCATCTGCCAACCTGACACACCTAAACAAAGGGTAGAGGAATTTGCACGCCCCAATTTATGGCGTGCAGAAAGGGAACTAACTATGTCAACAAAGATCCTTCTTAATCCCAAAAAACTTACTCGACAATATCGCGATGAAAGATCGCGGGAGATCATGCTAAAAACGATTGAGTTTTTTGAGACCAAAGGGAAACGTAAGCTCAAAGAAGATGACCATGCACGAACATGGTACGCAGACTTTTTGGAATTCGTTAAAAAAGAGAAAATCTTCTTTTCACTGCTGACCCCCTCAGAATTTGGGAACAAAGAAACTCGATGGGACACATGGCGAAATTGTGAATTCAACGAGATATTGGGATTCTATGGGTTAGCCTATTGGTATACCTGGCAGGTGACCATCTTAGGGCTTGGCCCAATCTGGATGAGCGATAACGAAGAACTCAAACGCAAAGCTGCCCAACTGCTGCAAGACGGCGAGATTTTTGCTTTTGGACTTTCAGAAAAGACCCACGGTGCTGATGTTTATTCCACTGAAATGACACTTTTTCCGCAAGGCGATGGCGCTTTTAGGGCCAGCGGGGAGAAGTATTATATCGGGAATGCCAACAAAGCCCGGATGGTTTCCACTTTTGGGAAGATGGCTGAAAGTGGAGAATACACATTCTTTGTTGTTGATTGCCAGCACGAAAAATTCGACTGTATCCAGGATGTGACCCAAAGTCAAAACTATGTGGCGCAGTATGCCCTGCATGATTATCCCATTACTGAAGGGGATATACTTTCAATGGGACAGAATGCCTGGGACACAGCCCTGAACACTGTCAATGTTGGAAAATATAACCTGGGGTGGGTTTCAATCGGCATCTGCACCCACGCTCTGTATGAGGCGATCAACCACGCTGCCAATCGCCGCTTATATGATATGTATGTGACCGACTTTCCTCACGTCAAACGGATGTTCACTGATGCGTACTGTCGTCTAGTGGCAATGAAGCTATTCGCGCTGCGAGCCGCGGATTACCAACGTAGCGCCTCGCTGGAAGACCGCCGCTACCTACTATACAATCCAATGGTGAAGATGAAAGTCACCACCCAGGGAGAAGAAGTCGTCAACTTGCTTTGGGATGTGATTGCTGCCAAGGGCTTTGAGAAAGATACCTACTTCGAGATGGCTGCCAGAGATATCCGGGCTTTACCCAAACTGGAGGGAACCGTTCATGTCAATATTGCTCTGATCGTTAAGTTCATGAAAAATTATTTCTTTTTACCAGTTGAATATGATGAAGTGCTTCGTCGCGATGATATTCAGGATGATGTTTTCCTTTTTAATCAGGGTCCAGCCAGAGGCTTAGGTAAAATTCAATTTCATGATTACAATCCTGTCTTTGACCGCTGGGATACACCAAACGTTAACCTGTTTCAGGAACAAATTGCAGTCTTCAAGGAATTCTTAATGATGGCTGCCCCAGATGAAGGACAGCAAAAGGATGTCGATTTTCTTTTGGCTTTAGGAGAGATTTTTGCCTTGGTAGTATATTGTCAATTGATCTTGGAAAATGCTGAAATCTATGAGATTACCCCAGATGTCGTCAACCAGATATTTGACATTATGGTGAGGGATTTTTCCAAGTACGCTCTGGAACTGCATAACAAGCCAAGTAGCAGCTCGAAACAGATGGAATTATGTCTCAAGATGCTACGCAAACCTGTAGTTGAACAAAATCAGTATGACAATGTTTGGAAAGAATATGTGCATGCTCTCAACGGAGAATATGAGATGAATGAGTAAACTTCTTTTTAAGGGTTGAAAACAGATCATATTACCTTGGCAATGGTAGATAAAATGCAAATGTGGAGAGTAGGTGGCAAGTGTCTCTTTCCTCCATTGGAGTGAGACAATAAATAAGCCTCTTGTTTGTCATTACCCAGATTTGGGTGGCATCTTCTTTTTGTGTGCAGATAATTTCTTGCTTTTGGTCTCAAGAGTCTTTAGTATTTTTTTTAACAATCTCTTCACAATCTGAACTTTCTGTTGTAATATGGCTGATTGTAATTTACCAATGTGAAATTTAACGTATAATTTATTGAATTGACCTAGCTTGATAATTTTACAATTAGAATAAAAGGAAACTTCGAAATATCATCCAAAAGGATCCAGTTGCTTTCATGAATCGTGTTATTTTTAATACTAAAAAATGGATTTTTAATAATATAAAAAGAAACAGAATCCAGGCAGACCTTAAGGCTGGAATAACAGTGGCATTGATCGCAGTGCCCCAGGCAATGGCCTACGCTGCGCTTACTGGTGTTAACCCGATTTATGGATTATATGCAGCGATTATTCCTGCAATCGTAGCCAGTATATTTGGTAGTTCCAATCATGTCATCACAGGCCCAACCAATACGATTGCATTGGCAACAAGTGGTGTATTGATTGTTGTTGCATCTCAGTCAAATTATCCTGAATTCGTTTTTGCAATTGCTATTCTAAGCGGAATATTTAAATTGCTACTTGGGACCTTTAAGCTTGGTTTCTTGATCCGGTATGTTTCAAATTCAGTCCTAACAGGATTCCTGACTGGGGCAGCAGTGTTGATCATGATCAACCAACTTCCCAAGCTGATGGGTTTGACAGCTCCATCCAGGTATGATCTATTTGGGGTCATAACGCATATTGTTAATAGTATTGGGGATACAAACCTATTGGTTCTTGCACTGGGCGCTGGGGGAATATTATTCTTATTGTTGGCGCGAGGTTATTTCTCAAGCTTTCCCGCTGCAATAATCGTCTTGTTCCTAAGCGGGTTGGTAGTTCAATATTTTGGTTTGCAACAGGAAGGGATTCGAATATTAGAAGAGATGGGAACAGTTGGTTTTTCTGAGATGAAATTCAACATCCCAGCAGGTGTTTTTACTTCTGAGAACCTTGGATTACTTCTGACAGGTGCGGGAGCTGTGGCTTTGCTAAGTTTGTTAGAAGCAGTTTCTGTAGCTAAGGTAATCGCATTGCAGACGGGGCAACGGATAGATGCAAACAAAGAATTTATCGGGCAGGGATTGGCTTCGATCGCAGGCGGATTTTTCCATGGGATCCCGACATCTGGTTCACTTACCAGAAGTGCAGTCAATTTTGATGGTGGGGCTGCAACTCGGGCAGCCAGCGGATTCTCAGGTGTGTTTGTTTTCTTACTGCTGCTGATGTTCAAGAGCTGGATTGGATATAT
>JAUXFJ010000221.1 GCA_030620065.1 Anaerolineaceae bacterium | reverse complement strand
CAATGGAGACCACGAGAAGAGATTTTGGAGCAAATAAAGACCTTGCTGGCCACCCGGGAACAATTTATCAAGCAAAAAACGGCTCAAAAGAACGCGCTGCATGCTATAAAACGCAAGTTTGTGCGAACTCCGCTTGCTGAGAAACTGCATGAAGATGGCATATTGAGATTGGAAGAAAACATCAAAGCCATTGAGAATGAAATTGAAAGGCTGATTGATCAGTATCCTACTTACAAACAAATGATTGGGCTGTTGATGAGCATTCCAGGGATAGGCTTTATGCTTGCATCGCATTTGTTGATTGTTTTCAAATCAAGCCCTGAACCTTTCAATCCAAGGAAAATGGCCGCTTTCATAGGTATCTGTCCTTATCAACATCGGAGTGGTTCATCAGTGAATAGACCAGCTTCGTCGCGCCACTACGGACCACCTGGTTTACGTCGTTTGTTATATCTGGCAGCCATGTCTGTGAGAATGCATAATCCATATTTTCGCCAATATTTTGCGAGAAAGGTTTTGGATGGTAAGCCGAAAAAATTGGTAATCAACAATATTTCTAATAAGTTGCTGCGGATTGTTTGTGCAGTGGCGCGAACCAAAACACCATTTATTCCGGGTTATCGATCCGTTCATCCAAGACTATTGAAATGCAAAAGGGTATTGACAATGTCATAGTATTCGCAATGACATATTGGCGGTGTCATCGCGAGAAACGAAGTGACGAAGCGATCTCTTTCTAATATTTAATTTCAATTGATAAAATGAATTTATGCACTCGTGGAATTGCCATGGGGTTTCACTCCTCGAAGTTGCAGGATTAAAAAATGAGAGCCCGCAAAAGCAGGCTCTCTTGTCTTCAATTGTGCCTTATTTCTTCTTGCTTGCTTTCTTACCTTTGGTCTCCGCAACTTTTGGTTCACGGTTAACGATCAACATCACCGCGCCAACCACAGTCAGCACAGGTCCGCCCGCTAACAGAAGGAATGGTAAGGCAAAACTAACACGCCCAACGCTTTGGTTACGCATACCAGGTAGGAATCCTCGGCTGTTAGAGAAGGAGTCAAATCCTCTCCCGCCTTCCATTATTTCACCATGTGCAAACCATTCACCTCGGTCAAATGAATCATTGTCCCAGTCCTCATCATCTATATCGCCATCAGCGAAGCGGCTTTTGAACATCGGGAATTCCCCAGCTTCAATGGATTCCTGAAACTGTGCTGCGAACGAGCGAGCGCGTACGTATACGCCCACTTCTACAGCTACACCTAACAAACCAAGCACGAGACATATCCAAGCAATTGTTTTTACTGTCTTATTCATTTTCTTTTCCTTTTATATCTACTTTGACTGATCTTGTAATCGTCCTCCACCACTGCCACCCCCCCCGGTGACCTGGCCCATACCGCCCATCAAACCGAAACCTCCGCCAAATCCGGTGCCAACTGAGTTGGTAACAATGACCAATTGGTCTCCTTCCATGAGGTCCCCGCTGATGATTTCAGTGAACGCTTCTGAACTGGCACCCACTTCCACCCTTACTGGCATGGGGGCGCCATCTTCGCCCACGATCACAACTGAATTATTTCCATTAATATTTCTGATTGCTTGATTGGGAACAAGCAGCGCATCTGCCGCCTGGCTGGTGATGATACTTACTACAGCTGTGAAACCCGGCTTGACGGATGCATCCGCGTCTTCTATGGTTACCGTCACTCGGAACTCTACGGAGCCGTTCTTATCCATTCCCGCAGAGGAAATACCAGATACAGAACCGTTGTATTCCTGATATGGCAGTGCGTCGAATGTGATCACAACTGGTTGTCCGATTTCTACTTTGCTGATATCGATCTCAGACACATCTATGTTAACGACCAGGTTATCGAGGTCGTCCAATCGCACAGCCTGTGTACCACTCTGGGCCATTTCGCCAGATCTTATATTGATCTCGGTCACCGTTCCAACAAAGGGTGCGATAATCTTGTCCATGTTGACAGTGTTCTGGAACGCCTGCACCTTGGCTTTCGCTGCGGCGATCTCCTGGCTGTTATCCATCAGGCGTTTGTACGCGGCGCGGGCTTGCTCAACTGCCGCTTTGGCCTGATCATATTCAATAAAATCCGTTTCTACATCCAGGTCATAGGGATGTCCAAGGATCTGGTTGAGTGCACGCAGATAGCTGTCTCGTTCCAGGCTGGTTGCCTGGACAACTTCAACCGCTTCGATCAGCACGGGATCATCTTCATTCAGAGTTATTCGCAGCGCCTCATATTCTGCTTCCAATACCCACATCGCTTGTTTTGCTGATTCATAATTGGCAAGTACCGCCTCTATTCGTTCATCGGAAGACCCACCGTAATTCCAGGCATCCCGATCTTCTTTCTTATCTCTCAGAGTCCATTCCGCATCAGTAAGTGTTTGTAAAGCAGTTTGGAAATCCGAATCTGCGCCGAGAATCTTTTCCAGTGCAATTTGCGCATCTAATAAAGCTGACTTTGCCTGCAGGGATTCATTAGACCATGAGCTGAGCTCCAATTCTATGAGGACATCATCCTTCATGATCTGGTCCCCGACCTGGAGATCAAATTCTCCAACAACCCCATCGGAGTGCCAGATGATAACAGCAGAAGGTTGAGCTTCCACATACCCTACTTCGCCAATGCTTTCAGTGATAGAGCCACGGCTGACCTGCACATATTGCGTGTTTTCTGCAGCAGTGGTTCCTCGCGGGATGAAAATCACAAGCACGGCAGCCACAACTAATAAGATGCCGCTGCTAATCCACATAAGGCGTTTTTTTGCCTGATAAAAACCAATCATTTTTTCTTTGATATTATTTATATTCATTTTTGTTTTCACCATATCCCCTTATTCTGTCCGCAGCGCTTCGACTGGCTCAAGTTTTGCCGCCCGCCTTGCGGGATAAATTCCAAATACTAGCCCTACCGATACAGAAAAGATCACTGACAGAAGGATGGAATCCATGCTCATTTCCGCGTTCATAACTGTGCCGCTCATTAAAGCAACGTTGCTGATGGCTGAAGAGATGCCCCACCCAATTAGGACACCAATGAGGCCGCCGACCAGCCCGATGATGAGCGATTCGACGAGAAACTGCAATAAAATATCTTTTTCGCGTGCGCCTACTGCTTTACGCAGACCAATCTCTTTGGTGCGTTCGATGACCGACACCAACATGATATTCATGATGCCTATTCCACCAACAAGCAGGGAGATAGCCGCGATGCCGCCAAGGAACACTGTTAATACCCCTGTGATGGATGTAGCCGCTTCTGTAAAAGTATCCTGAGAGAACACCTCAAAATCGTTCATT
>JAUXFJ010000193.1 GCA_030620065.1 Anaerolineaceae bacterium | reverse complement strand
CCTTACGGGTTAATCCGCGCTCCCGGCGTAATCGGAGTGATCGTCTCAGTTGATCAGAAAACCTGACTATTTCACTTTCTTTGGGCCCATTGGGTCGATTCCCTATTGTCCATGAATGAATGCTAAAGACAGGCTCAAAAAACGGCCTTTCATCGACCACGTCGCTTGAGCAATTCACATTTCCAAACACCGTGAAGGCGATCCCCTCGGACCTACATGCATCATGAAGCTTATCATCAAAGGATAGATAATGACCAAAATGATCCAGAGCGTCCGGATCCAGCATAATAACTTCAGAAATTTTATCCGTCTTGAAAAGCGGATCACTATAACGGTCTCGCAAAGCTGGAATATAGGAAGGCGTGATATTTGAAAACTTTTTCCCACTCTCCTCTGCTTTGGCTAGCCACTTACTCAGTGTATTACAGTGATCTATATAATAGTCGTTATAATCAATGGCAAAAAAGGCAGGGTGCGCTTGCTTAATTTTTTCCATCTGGTCACTGAATTGAGAAGCTTTATCATGACCCCAGAAATAACCATCTTCATCCAATGATCTGCCGTCACAACCCGCAAGCGAAATATCCTTAAAAAATGTTGTGGCAAGCGGGATCATAAATAACGTCAGGATATTAGCTGTTGAAGTAACATAGAACTTCTTTGCAAGATCAAGATTAGGATTTTCCTGGTTTTTGTATGGAATCGCCGCTATGCAGCTGTGAAAGCGTGATGGCAGATACGCTTTATAAATATGGTAATCCCTTAGAGGTACAACCAAGTAAGAATTATAGCGATCAAGTGCCTCGATAAGTTCGCTTCTAAACGCTGCCGCATAGCTCGAAGGACCGGCATGAAAAATCGGATCGCCTATTACGATTAGTGGCGGCTTTAGACGGTCAAGAAGATTACGGTTTCGCACCATGCTGTTGCAGGCGATGCTGGTTCCATCCGTGAAATCATAATCGTTTGCTAAAGCCAAATTTGGGCCTGTGCCAAAGATATACCCTTTTTGGTTTCGACATCGGTCTGTAATGCGATCAAATATATCCCGTGATACTTCCACGTAGCTCTTAATTTCATCGGGAAATAATTCTGCAAATTTGAGGTAAAATGAACCTGCAAATCGTTCTGCACTATGGTCCACCCTAAGCACCTTCTTACTTTTTATCAGACTTTTTAGAGGCGATACAGGTATCTTATCCGGCTGCTCAGGGTCAATCTTCCAAAGCAATACAACATCACTATTTTTGAAGAATGCCTTAAGGTCGAACATCTTGGAAACGTCAACCATCTTTACAGCAGGCATCTTCCCACACAGCTCAAGTAACGATTGGTCCAGATAGCCTGGAAATTCCCCTAAATTATTATCACATTCATAAAGCAAGGTGATTTCATCAAGCTTGTCGCGAAATGGGTACAGATACCAATGCAGGCGATAATAATGATCGGTTAGTTCTCGATTGTCTGTAAAGACTGGGGAAAATATGACATTCATTCAAATGGAATCCGACGCAACAAAGGGCCAATCACCTTGGGTAAAATGTACGCAGTTCTTTTTGCGGCTGTTTTGAGGTTACAAGCTCAGCCCTATAGTAAGATGAATTAGTAGCGCCTTGCATTTTTCTTGGAAAGTCATACTGCTCCTCTGTTAAAGACTGGATATTTGAAAAACCTGACCACTCAAGCATTTTCTCGAATAACGGACGCGTGGGATGCCAACCAGTTAACACAATATCATCTCCAAAAAACCCTTCTTTCATAATCCCCGGATTCACCCGATTAAATAAAGCCAAATCACTGCCTGGATGCGTCTGGGTCGAAACATATAATACATCCGAATTCAGAGACGATAAGTAATCCAACGAATAGACGAAATACCTAAAATGATAAAGCAATCCAAAACAAAAAATTACATCAAACTCACCAAGTTCGTGACATGAAAAAAGGTCATTACTTACAATTACTAAGTCCAGATTTTCTATGCTTGCGAGTTCGCGCAGAACATCCCTAGATAACCGCATATTATTTCCATAGGGATCTGGTTCAGCAGCAACAACTCTAGCCCCAAGGCGTGCAAGCTCCAAACTAAAGCCCCCAGTATTTGCTCCGATATCCAGTACTCTTTTCCCTTCCCACTCATACTCAACGCTATTTACAATACCAAGCAAAATCCGAGGATCCCACTCACCAACAAATACTTTTTCGTCTTTTTTATATATTGACTGACATCCTCTATTCATTATTGCCTCCCATTTAACAGGATTACCGATTACCGCTTCCACATGGCCAAACCAGGTGTAAACCACGAAACATATTCCAGATTAATAATATTACCACCGTAGCGCTCCTTAATGGTTCCTAGCGCGCCATACACGCGCTGATCTTCACCCTCGTCTGCAATAGGATACGTATTATCAAATAACACCAAAGCATCACTAGCAAGATTGGGAAGCAATATTTCAAACTCAAACAAAACATCTTCGCTCAAATGAGATCCATCAATAAATGCAAACCGTGTTGACTCTATTTCTTTTGCAACTTCTGGAAGAATATCGTAGCTATTTCCGCAGCGAACATCTATCCGTGAATTAACGCCGGCCATTTCAAAATTGTTTTCCGCTACCTTTACATTTTTCTCTTCAATCTCAATGGTAATAACCTTCCCCTTACAACCCGAATCAATCAGCGCCTGAGCAAGGATGATGGTTGTGCAACCAAAGTTGGTGCCAGTCTCAATTATGATTTCCTCTCGCTCCCGATCCAGATGGGAAAGCAGTAGATGGTAAATTAAGCCCCATCCAGGGTAACCAATGCTAGCACCAGTACGTTCTCTAGCCTCTTCAATCGTATTAGCGCCCTGCTCGAGAAATGCGAGGTGACGATTGGGCAACAAGTTAGTGTCGTATCCGAACATGCGATGATAGATAGGCGACTTCATTAGGCGAGCTCCTTGGTTTTGGCTAATGCGTGCCAACTATGCGGGAGTGTGACCACACCCCAAAAGCGATCTCGTACCAGCAAAACCTTCAGCGCGGTATTCTCCCCTCGATAAAGGAATTCCGGGCCATCCGTAATACCAAAATTAGACAGATAGACCCCTGGATTGAAACTGATATTCGGTATCTTCAGCAGGAACGTGACATTCTTATCTGGAGTGACGTCCATTCTCTCCTCTTGAAGTTCAGTCGAAAATCCAGTTACGTACTCACCTTCTTCCGTCCAGACAGGCACCCCCATAATGAGATTCCTTGGACTGTGCCCGATTTTGAAGGCTGCTTTCAGATATAATGTCTCTCCTGAACGGATCTCGCTGATGGGCTGTCCATTCGCATCACACCAATAGTGTTCGACCTCTTCGATGACCTGTTCATTGTGAAACAGTGGCTTTAGGATTTCCAGGCGTTTTTCTGTTTGACTAACTGCTTCTGGAAATTTCATTTCCTCATACGTTCTAATCGCTTCTTCAACTTCTCCTTCGAAGGCAACTTTTCCTTCGTGCAAAACTATAGCGCGATCACAAAAAAGTTTAATGTTGTGCATAGAGTGGGAAACCAGCACAAAAGCAGACTGGCTTCGCATCTCGCGTAAACGTGACAAGCATTTTTGTCTAAAGCGAAAATCACCAACTGAGAGGATTTCATCGATGAACAGCACATCCGGTTTCACCGCTACCATGATAGAAAAGGCGAGGCGCATCAGCATACCGGAACTATAGGTGCCAACCGGTGCATCGATCGCTTCACCCAGTTCAGCGAAGTCGACAATTTCATCACAAGTTGTAGCCATCTCTTCCTTGCTGCGCCCCAGCATTGCACCGCGCAGAAAGATGTTTTGCCTTCCGCTTGCATTCATTTGAAAGCCGGCGGTCAGATCGATCATTGCCGCTGCTTTGCCCAGAATACGAATTTCACCCTCGTCGGGCAGAAGTT
>JAUXFJ010000172.1 GCA_030620065.1 Anaerolineaceae bacterium | reverse complement strand
TCCTCTCCGGCTTGAGCGAAGATCTTTTGCTCAAGCTCTAACAGATCTGCAGCCAATTCTTGAGAGAAATTGCTAAAGAATGCCTCATCAAGGGCGATTCCGGCGCGTTCCATCTCCGCAAGGACCGGCACGAGGGGCATTTCGATTTCTTTAAAGAGTTTAATGGCAGACATTTTCCCCAGATCGTCTTTAAGCGGTGTAACCAAACGCAGGGCAATAACTGCATCTGCAACGGCATAGGCGGCAGCTTGGTTAATAGGAACCAGATTCATAGTGATTTGGTTGCGGCCTGACCCAATCAGGGCATTGATCTTTGTCATCTCATAACCCAGGCGCACCCATGCCAGATTCTTAAGACCTAAATTGCGAGATGCGGGGTTGATCAACCATTCGGCGATCATGGTGTCAAATGCTAGAGGGGCTACATCAAGGCCAAAGCGGCTGAGTACAAGATAATCATATTTTATGTTGTGGGCAATCTTGGCGATCTTGGGTTCGGTGAGGGGGCTGCGCAACGCGTCGAGTACTTGTTTGAGAGGAAGCTGACGGCCCTCTTTGTGGCCAACGGGGATGTAGTAACCTTGATCTTCTCGTACAGCCAGAGAAATACCCACCAGTTCGGCACGCATGGGGTCTGCGGAGGTGGTTTCAGTATCGAAAGCGATCTGCGATGCACCCGAAAGGGCTTTAACACAAACCCGTAGGCTTTCAGGGGTATCCACCAGGATGGTTTTAACTTGCCCCGTACTTTGAGTTAATTCTGCGGGCGCAGAAGCTTCCTCGAAGAGCGCCATCTGCTGCCCTTGCAGGCTTTCAGGGCGGAGTTTCTTGATGACCTTTTTTAAGCGCGGCATCAAGGTACGGAACTCGAGCTCGCGGAAGAGGTTTTCAACCTGACGGGGATCGAATCGATTGGTGCGCGCTTGTTCAAGATCAAACTTTATATCCAGGTTGGTCACAATCTGAGCCAGTTCTTGGCTGAGGTATGCCTCAGTGCGGCTGGCTTCGAGGGCAGTGTGACTGCGGCCTGTGATCTCATCGAGATGCTGATATATATTCTCAAGCGTTTTATATTTGGCGAGCAGGGCGGTGGCTGTTTTTACACCTACACCTCTGACGCCGGGGATGTTGTCGGATTTATCGCCGATGAGAGCCTTATAATCAACAACCTGATCAGGCATGACGCCCAATTTGCGTTTAACATCCTCAGGGAAGTAATCTTCTGAATCGGAGAGTTTGTGGGTTGGCAAGGAAACAACGATGCGATTGGTGACGAGTTGCAGTAGGTCCTTATCTCCGGTGATGATCTTGACACCTAGGCCTTTCTGCTGCGCTGCCCAACAAGCAAGGCTGCCGAGGACGTCATCAGCTTCATAGTTTTGCACTTCAAGGCGAGGGATGTTGAACGCATCCACCATCTGGCGCATGCGTTCAACCTGGGGACGCAGGTCCTCTGGCATTTTAGCGCGTGTGGCTTTATAACCTTCATAACGCTCGTGCCGGAAGGTCTTTCCGGTATCAAAGGCAACGGCGATGTAATCAGGATTTTCCTGTTCCAGGATGCGCAAGAGAACACTGGTGAATCCGTAGATTCCAGCGGTGGGCTCTCCAGAGCTGGTCAGCCAGCGTGAGCTGGCTGTTCCACCTGAAGTGAGGGCGTAATAAGTACGATACGCAAGAGCATGACCATCAAGCAAATATAGGATCTCAGGCATTATTCCCTCTTTCTAATTATTGAAACTAAAACTTAATAAGGTGCAGGCTCGGAATTTCCTAAGCAGCATAATTGATATTTGGTAATTATAGCTGATTGTTCTAATGAGGGGAGTGAAAGCGAGGTTTAGACAGTTTCGCGATCTGCGGGAATCAAAACCATAAGGGAGCGTGTGGAAAACTGCTGATTATCTTTATCGACTAGATAGCTTGTTGACCAATAATCGGTGCTGCGATTTTCGGCGCGCAGGCTGGGAAAATCATGAAAGATACTGATTGAAGACTCATTACGGAACAGCTTGAGCATGCCAGGCACCGCCGACTCGGGAAAATCGCGCAGGGACCATTTAATATAATTTGGTCTTACTGAAAGGGTGCCAAGTTTCCAACCGAAGGTTTTGCAGATTATGGGTACCCAACGGCGGAGGCGGTGGGAAAGCTCACCTAAAAGGTAATGATGTGATAGCTTTGGGACAAGATAAAAGGTCATCGACTCCAGGCGGGTTTCTATAGGACGGATGCTGGCGGAGGGATGGATGGGAACCTGAGATGGATCATGGGTTTCAGCAGTGGCTCTTTTGGGGTGGGGGTCTTCATCCTGAAGCGCAACCCTGCGACCTTCAGTCCTTAGTGTGGGCTGCTCAAGATCTGTGATTGGAGAAAGGGAACCAAGGTTTAGTGAATCGCTGTTACCAATCGGCTGCCAGCCATCGTCAGCCTGCTCTTCAAGTTGGATTTGATCTTCTTTCTGCGTTTGGGGCAAGTTGAGATGTTTATCTTGGACTATGTTAGTGGATAACTGATCAATCATTTGCTGTAAGTTGTGATTTTCTTCAAATATATCTGGTTCTTGTGCTTGTTGGTCTGTTGTTGAAGTTTCTTCTTCTATTTGCTCTTGCGACCAATTGAACGCTAATACTTGCGAGAGTGGGATCTCCTGCAATTCCTCTTCTTCGGGGCTGGTGGCGTCTTGGAACCGGTTTGGTGTGACGATAACTGGTTCATGATCAACTCCAAAGGGTTCCGGGAGAGTCTCAGCGGCAAGGGGCACTTCTTCAAGTGGTGGTTTATTAATGGCCTGAAGAGGATCGTCTTGTACTAGTGGGATCTGCATGAATTCTGCTTGCCAACAGCCATGGGCATCGCCCCTTTGTTCAGGATCAGGCTGCGGGAGTTCGCCTAGAAGCCCTTTTAGCGTTTGGTCGGAGGGGTCAGCTTTAGCTGAAGGAGGGATAGTTTCAAGTTGGTCTTCTTGATCATTAATGGGCTGAGGAGATTTGTTTTCGTCGGGAAAGGCTGTTAGTGCAGATAGTATATCGTCTGACTCCAGGTTTTGGATGGCTTTGTTGGTTTGGGAACGGATGGCTCTTAATGGAGTTTCAATTGGAAATGCCAAGCCAAGCAAGTTACCATTTCCCATGACTTTGGCGTAAAGCAAGATATCTTGTTCATCCATTTTAGTTGCAATATACCTTTGGATATCACAGCGCTCATCGATCAACCAATATTTCTTAAGAATATCCTTAAAATACTGAAAGGCTTCGCCGCTCAAGTCACCAGCACAGGCGAGTAGAGATTCGTCAGCCATCACGGCGGCAGCTAAGGCGCTATTGCCGGAGAGGAGCGTTTCTAATATTTGAGCGTCGATTATTCTTTCTGTTTTTTTCATCATATCAAAACATAAAATTTATGTATTTCTATAAAGGGTGCAATATTCTTGCCAAAAGGTCGTTATGATAGGAATTTTACTTTTTTTAAAAGTCCAGTGCTTATTCGGATGCGGGTGCTTTGGAGGCAACAGTAAAAATATGGTCTGTGCACAATTTGAGTCTAACATAAGCTAAATTCTCAAGCAAGGGCGCAGCGTGATGCTCATAGATGGACGAGAAGTGGCGAGGGGATTTATCTCGGGCATGTACCTGATTGAGGAGAGTTATCAGCAAATAGAGTTTATAATAAGGTTTAGCATTTTAGAAAAATCTTAAGAGAAGGAATAGACATGAATAGTTATGATGTTGTTGTGATTGGAGCGGGACCAGGTGGTTATGTCAGCGCGATCCGATCTTCACAGTTGGGTTTAAAGACTGCAATTGTGGAAAAGCGCTTTTTGGGTGGTGTTTGTTTAAACATAGGCTGTATTCCATCAAAATCTTTATTAAGAAACGCTGAAATTGCCCATACCCTGCGTGAACGTGGCAAAGAGTTCGGTTTCAGCTTTGAAAACTTGCAGCTTGATTTTGAGACAGCTTTCAAGCGCAGTCGCAAGGTGTCGCAGCGCCTGACACGCGGCATTGGCTTCTTGATGAAGAAAAATAATATTGACGTGTATATGGGAGCAGCCAAATTAAGCGCTAAAGATACTGTCGAGGTGACTGCCGAAGATGGTGGTAAAGAAAACTTGGTGGCGAAAAATATTATCATCGCGACAGGTTCACATCCTGTGGGAATCCCTGGCATTGAAATTGACGGCAAGCAGGTTCTTCATTATGAGCATGCAATTATGCTTGACAAATTGCCGAAATCAGCTGTGATCATCGGT
>JAUXFJ010000194.1 GCA_030620065.1 Anaerolineaceae bacterium | reverse complement strand
TCCACTGTGGGCGTAAGGGATTTGAGAGGAGCTGCTCCTAGTACGAGAGGACCGGAGTGGACAGACCTCTAGTGTGCCAGTTGTCGTGCCAACGGCATCGCTGGGTAGCTATGTCTGGCAGAGATAACCGCTGAAAGCATCTAAGTGGGAAACTCGCCTCAAGATTAGATCCCTATAATCCCGTAAGGGAGTAAGATCGCAGGAAGACCACCTGCTTAATAGGCAGCATGTGTAAGCGCAGCAATGCGTTGAGCTAAGCTGTACTAATGATCGAGAGCTTCCTCCGTGATGCGGGGAACTCGGTGCTTTTTAGAATTTATCTACAATGCTATTCAATTAAAATAATCATTAGGAAATTTGTCCCTTGGTGATTGGAGCGGTGAGGGTACACCCGGTAACATCTCGAACCCGGAAGTTAAGCTCACCAGCGCCGATGGTACTTGGGGGGCGACCCCCCGGGAGAGTAGGTCGTTGCCAAGGGACTTTTCATTTAATACTTATAGTTTGGTTTCATCGAGGCCGTTGATCGTTTATACGGTTTTTGATTGTTAAGGGAACCAGTCCAGCCTGTTATTAAATGGAGATGTTCCTAAAGGGTTTGAGACGTTAAAAATACGGTATAATTAGATTATAGTGAGCTTTGTGCGTTTTTAACACTGAGCCAGATTAGGAAGATCGGAAGGGGCAGGAACGCAGTTCTTAGCTCCCAGACGAATGTAAAGAAACCACCTTTGAAGGGAGGTGAGGTTATTGGCGACTGTAAAGTTGCGGCAAAACGAATCTCAAGATTCACTGCTTAGACGATTTCGAAAGAAGGTCATAAAGAGTGGTACTCTCAGTGCTTTGCGAGGTAAACGCTGGTTTATTTCAAAGAATGAACTACGGCGTATTGAAAAGAAGAAGGCAATTCGACGAATAAGAAGAAAAAAAACACATTAATTAATAAATTTAGCAAAAGTATTTTTCAGAACCAAATGAGTAAGACGGAGGTTTTATGACGAAAGAAGAGGGGAAGATCACTCTGGAGGGTACGATCATTGAGGCTTTGCCAGGCACGCAATTTAAAGTGCGTCTGGAAAATGATCATGAAGTGTTGGCGTACCTCTCCGGACGTATGCGCCGATATTATATTCGGATTTTATTGGGGGATAGTGTACGGGTTGAAATGACCCCCTACGACTTAGAGCGCGGAAGGATCGTCTACCGACAACGACGTCATGGACCACCTCCTAAAAAAGCGGTTTGAAAAGGTCCCAAAATGAGAATAAACAAACTCTGCTGAGGCAGGGTTTGTTTATTTAATACTTATTTGTTCTATTTAACTGAAGAGAAAGCGGTAAAATTACGCAATGGTCATTAAACAGCAGCGTAATGGTGTTGAATCAGCGCATATCCGTATGATGGATATGCAGAGGGATCTGCCCGCAGTAGCAGATTTGATAGAAAATTGTTTTGCTCTCCGCAATGATGTTGATGGGCAAACATTCCTTAAACAGATGCGTCAGGCCGCCCGTGATATGGGTTTTATGCGCTGGGTATTGGGCGGGCAGGATATTGGTGTTACAAGGGCTCCCGGTTTTGTGTGGCATGAAAACGGTCAGGTGCTTGGGAATATAAGCTTGATTCCATTCAGCTGCCAGAACAGGAGAATCTATCTAATTGCCAATGTGGCAGTGGACCCCAAGCATAGGCGCAGGGGGATTGGAAGGGCTTTAACTATACACGCGATGTCTTACCTTCGTAAGCGGGGGATTGATACAATCTGGCTGCAAGTCAAGGCTGAAAATCAAGGGGCAATCGATCTTTATCATTCACTGGGGTTCAGTCAACACAGCTGCCGTATCGCCTGGCGTATGGAGCCTGGTCAGAAGGAGATACCAATTACTGAACAGGAAGAGCGCTTTTCATTGAGAAGGCGAAAAAAAGGTGATTGGGGTCTCCAGAAGCGGTGGTTGGATGTGATTTACCCAAGTAGTATTGCCTGGCATCTGAAGGTTACGTTTACGGATTTTGCACCGAGCGTAATATGGGATGCTTCGCGTTGGTTTGAAGCGATGAAGTTGAAACACTGGGCAGTCATTGAGGGTGGAAAGCCTGTGGGTTTTCTAACCCGCCAAAGTACCAAGACTTATGCGGATAATTTGTGGCTGGCTGTTGATCCGCAAGCTGACGCGGCATCCGTTGTGCAATTCATGCTGAAGGGCCTCTGTGGACGTTTTTCAAAGCTCAGGCCGCTTGAGGTAAATTATCCATGCGAATGCATAGAGGCTGCCTTTAGATCGGCTGGGTTTAGCATGTATCGGTCCTTGATATGGATGAAGTTAAGTTTTCCACGGCTTTAAGCAAAAAGCTGAGCTCATGGCTCAGCTTTTTATTATTCTGAAAGTATTATTCTGGATTTATAGTTCTTCGTCAACGATGGTTTCAATAAGGTCCAGGAATTCTTCCCATTCCTCTTTGAAGAAGTGCAGTGTCACATTGTTCAGTTCGAGATGGTAGGTTACTTCATTATCTGGTTCGTCCGCACGCCAAGCGAGGTAGTTTTCGGTTTCTGCAATTGTTGTCGTAGCGGGTTCTTGTGAATTTTCCACTTTGTTTACTCCTATCAATATAGTCTGGTGCTGATTATCTCACAATTAAAATGAATAGGCTAGGGTTCAGTTGAGTTTTTTACTGGATTGATCATCGTTGGATGCGCTAAGTGTTTCCTTGGGAAGACGCTGGAAGCGTTTCTTGATCCAGTCACTGGTTTTTTTCCACAGGTGCGCGAGGAATACCAGCCAGCGCGGGTGCTTTGATGGTGGTTTATTATCCAATGCTTCCCAAGGGTCTTCATCAGTGAGTTTTTTCCATAGATAATTTCCGATCAGCTGCAGGGAAGCAAAAACAGGCGCTGCAAGGATAACCCCGATTATGCCGAGCATGTTTGCCCCGATGAGGGCTGCCACAAGTATGGCTGCAGGATGGACGCGTAATGCTTTTGACATCAAGCGCGGCACGAGGATGTTATCCAGAATATTATCGACAACGAGGGCAGATGCGACGACCAAAAGGGCATACCAACCAGGGGCTAGACCAAAAGGTGTCTCTGCCTGCAGGAGGGCAACCAGACCGTAGGTGATCCATGTAATCCAGGCGCCGACATAGGGGATGAAGCGTGCTAGAGCAGCGATGAATGCTAAACCGAAGAAATACTGCATACCCAGGGCGCCCAGAAGGGCAGTATAAACCGTAACAGCTACACTCACGATGATGAGCTGCCCGCGGATAAAAGCATTCCAGATCAGGTTAAGTTCCTTACTCATACGCTTGAGGTCTTCCGTGTACTTGGGGATCTTTAAGTTAATTAAACGGTCCGGAATACCTTCGGTTTCGGTGAGCATGAAATACGAGATCAACATCATTATCATGATCCAAAAGGCAAAATTAGCACTGCTTGATACCAATTTACCAGCTAATGTGCCCGCTTGACCGAGCAGGGGTTGAACAGTGCCGATCGCCTGGTTGACTAAGTCATTCCAGTTGAGAACAGACAGGTTGAATTGGAAAGGGCCGATCATGTAAGTCTGCTGGGTGATCTGGTTGACTAGAGCAGGGATTTCATTAATATTAGCCTGGATGAAACCGATAAGGTTTTGTACTTGCTCTACGAGCGTTAACCCCCCCCAAGCAAGTAAGCCAATCAGGATGAGCGCAACCAGGACATATACAATAGTTACGGAGGCGCGCCAGCGTAGATGGGTGACTTTTCGAAACAGTTCAACGATGGGATAGAAGATATAGGCAAGTATGAACGACATGATGAGCGGGCCAAGGATGTTTTGGAAGCGGATGAGGAAGAAGAAACCTACACCAGCCAGAATCAAACCAACAACCAGCTTGGTGGTCCAGTTCCAGCTGATGGAATCAGTTTCCGGTTGGGGCGCAG
>JAUXFJ010000231.1 GCA_030620065.1 Anaerolineaceae bacterium | reverse complement strand
GGCAAAACTTTTGGCACCTTAAGTGCGGGGGCGCGTTGCCGATAGTTTTTCCTCGTTAGGGAGATGTGTAGAAATCGTTGCGATTCTTGCGAAAACTGCCTTCGCCCAATGCTCCTGCATTGGTCATACGACTGAGGCACCTTGAGACGCTTCAGTCTATGCGAAAACTCCTCAAACCTTCCCCTTGGACTTCCCTGATTTCGCTTGACAGCCAGCAACTATTGATGATAGACTTTTATTGTTAAGTTAGAATAAACTATACGGAAGGATATTGATGAGCAACACAAATCTCGATTACGTCATGTTGGGTAAGCGCTCCGCTGCTATCAGCGGAAGTGACTCTATCCCAGCGCGGAGTGTGCCTGCTCATATTTAGGCTACGCGGATAATATTCGCCAGCCACGGGTGCTCTCCAGGCCCGTGGTGTTTTATTTAATCACCCTTAGATTCTTCAGCCACGGGCATTTATCGCCTGTGGCTTATTGTTTTAATTGGCATTTAGTTCATTGAAAAGAAGGAGGAACACCATAATTAAAGACATAACATCTCATCCAAGCTATAAACTGCGTCCGGGGCACTGGAATGATCAGCTGGCGCGGAGGAGAGATATGCGGAAGCCTATCCCGTCATACCTGAAACTGGTTAGTTGATAAAATTAATTTCATTGAAGTTCTTAATACAGGAGAAAGAGATGTCTGATCAAATAATAAAAACCATTGAAGTAAAAGATGCGCCCTCAATTGAAGGGCTACATTTCCGCGGGTTTCGTGGAAAAATTGATTATCCCCTTATGATAGCGATGATCAACACTTGTAAAGACGTCGATAAGGATGAACGCAGCGAAACGGTAGAGGATCTTGTCACCAGTTATGCGCATCTAAACAACTGTGACCCCTACAAAGATATGCTCTTCGTTGAAGTAGGCGATGAAACGGTTGCCTATAGTCGTGCTTATTGGGCGCAGGAAGAAATCAGCAAGCATTATATTTATCCCGCTTTCTTCTTTTTGGTACCCAAGTGGCGTAAAAAGGGACTCGAAAAGGCAATCCTGCATTGGGCTGAGGATCATCTGCGCGCGATTGCAGCACAGCACCCACGCGATAGCGAACGATATTTTGAAACCTATAGCTCTGAACATGAGATTGAAAAAAACAAACTGTTTGAGAGTGAAGGATATATACCCGCCCGCTATTTCATCAGTATGTCACGTCCCCTGGATGTGATCCCTGAAGCCGAACTTCCTGAAGGGATTGAGACCAGGCCCGCAAAACCAGAGCACTATAAGCAAATCTGGCAAGCCGAAATGGAAGCCTTCCGTGACCATTGGGGCTACGTTGAACCAACTGAAAAGGACTATCAAGGATTTATATCCTCATCATGGTTCCAACCCCAATACTGGCAGGTTGCGTGGGATGGCAATGAGGTGGTCGGTATGGTGCTAAATGTCATTAACGAGAAAGAGAATAATGAATATAAGCGCAAACGCGGTTATACGGAAGATATCAGTGTTCGGCGTCCCTGGCGCAGGCGCGGAATTGCCAAAGCCTTAATCGTCCGTTCAATGCAGATGCATAAGAAACTAGGAATGGAAGAAGTCGCTTTGGGTGTTGATACTAAAAATCCCAGCGGTGCCCTAAAGCTGTATTCAAACCTGGGTTATAAAGTCTTTAAGAAGTTCATCACCTATCGCAAGGTCATGAAGTAGCCCAGAAGAACTCAAAAGTGTGGAGCAGATGACATTCATGGTCATCTGCTTCACACACGGTGACATGGCAGTTATTAACTTAACCATCGTTTTCAGAGGCGCATATGCTGCAAACCAACCGCATTTCCAAATCATACGGGATCAATCTCATCCTTAGCGAAATAAGCCTTGCCATTGATCCTGCGGATCGAGTCGGTTTGGTAGGCGTTAATGGCTGTGGAAAAAGCACGTTGATGGAAATCATCACAGGCAAGCTTGAACCGGATTCAGGAAGCATCGCCATTGAGAAAGGCATCAGACTGGGTTATCTGCCTCAGGACATGCTCGCTGAAAGAGGAAAGACCATCCATCAGCTTATGGAAAGCAAGATTCCAGGATTGACTGAAGCTCGATCAAATTTAGAATCTCTTGCCGCCCGGTTACCGAAGGGTAACGATACCATCCTGCAAGCCTATGGTAGTGCCCAGACCCTGTACGAAAACCTCGGCGGTTATGAAACCGAACACCGTGCTGAAGAGATCCTTGCTGGTTTAGGTTTAAAGAACCTGTCACTGGAAATTCCCCTGGAGCAACTCAGCGGCGGTCAGCTTACGCGCGTTCACCTGGCTGGCATCCTGCTGGCTGAGCCAGATATCCTGCTGCTGGATGAACCCACAAACCATCTTGATATTGATTCGCTTGAATGGCTAGAAGGTTTTTTGTCCAGCTACCGCGGGGCTGTAATGATTGTCTCGCATGACCGCGTATTCCTGGATAATTGTGTCAAACGTATCCTTGAGATCGATGAAGTAAGCCGTGAAATGCGGGAATATGTGGGGAATTATTCCGCATATGCCGCACGAAAAGCACTGGAACTTCACAAACGTTATGAAGCCTGGAGAGATCAACAAGCTGAGATCCGCCGCTTAAAAGCTGACATCAACCGCACCGCCGAACAAGCGCGTCAAACTGAAAGAGGCACCAAAGATTCAAAGATGCGACGTTATGCGAAAAAGGTTGCCAGAAAAGCCAAATCAAAGGAAAAGCGTTTACAGCAGTATCGCGATTCAGAAGAGCGCGTTGAAAAGCCCGAGCAGAAATGGCGTCTGCGGCTAAATTTTGGTAAATCACCGCATAGCAGCCAGATCGTTATACGCACAAAAAACCTGAGCCATACCTATGGAAGCAAATACTTATTTACAAACCTGGATTTAGCTGTAAAGCACGCAGACCGCATCGCCCTGGTTGGTCCCAATGGCAGCGGGAAAACAACGCTTCTAAAAATCATCATGGGAAATCTTAAGCCCAGCGCGGGAAGCCTGACAATAGGCCCGAGTGTACGCCTGGGGTATATACCTCAACAACAGG
>JAUXFJ010000100.1 GCA_030620065.1 Anaerolineaceae bacterium | reverse complement strand
CGCGATCACCCCTCCCCAGCTATTCAAGTCATAGGTAACTTCTACAGGCTGATCAAAACCTATCAGGATTTCCACTATTTGGGCTCTATCCCTTTCATCTGCATTGATACATGCTATTCCATCATCCTCTAGGGAGCCAATCAATTCATCCAATGCTTCAACAACCAATTCTCGCAAAATAGAACGGTAGCTATAAGCATTGCGAATATTGGATAGACGCCCACGTAAAAGTGTCAACGCTTCATCAACGAGCGATTCGCGCTCTTGCCCAACAATTTGCAGAGACTCTAATCGGGCGTGTTCTAATTTTTGGGCGCGCTCGCGATAAGCGGGTGCGCTGGTATCATTTCGGGCAGCGTCTTCCAGCCTCTGCCCCTCGACCTTCGCTTCTGCAATAATTCTCTGTGCTTCCTTGGATGCTTGTTCTTTGATCTCGCTCACCCGAGAGTCGCCGGAGGCAAAAATTGCTTCCAGGATCGCCCCTAGGCTCACTTCAATCTCCAAGCAGAAGGATCATTGCTGCAATAGCAAATCCGAGAATGACCATGGTTTCGGGTATTGCGATCAGCAGGATGATGCTTCCCAACGATTCGGGTTTTTCCGCAATTACGCCGGCTCCCGCTGATCCAATTCGAGCTTGTGCTAAACCGGTTCCGATTGCCGCGAGTCCCACTGCCAGGCCAGCGCCAATTGCTGATAAGTTGATTTCCATTTTAGATCTCCTTTTTCTATATTTCTTCGTTATTCCGTTCTGGTCGCCTGATAGCGGCTCTTAAAGGGTTTGTATGGATTCCCACCGCCTTCATAGAATTTGCGGAAAAATTCCACGTAATGAAGTCGCAAACTATGAATTGTGGGGCTGAACGCTCCCATAACCAGATTTAGTGAATGGACTAATACTGCCAGGATCACGCCAACAACAACGCTCCCCAGCATGCCTGCCACGTCGTTGGCAACCTTTGCCAGATATACCGAAGCCAGTCCGATGGCTGCGATCCTTAAGTATGAAAGCACATTCCCGATCAGGCCAATAAATTCTATGGGTCCAATAAGGATACCAAGCCAACCTAATGATGCGCTGAGTAAAACGATGCCGATAATCAATCCACTGATTGCGGGTGTCATGAAATCGTCTGGTAGATAGTTCATTAAGACGCCTACGATCAGGAATAAACAGCACAACCCCAACAGCATGCCGCCTCGTTCCAGGAGGTGGCTGCGTTTTCTTTCCTTGATGGCTTCCCAGACCCCAAGAATTAACCCCAGAGTGATGTGCACTGCGCCTACGATCAATGACATCATAAGCAAACTGGCAACATGCTCTTTACTTGCGCGCTCAAACCAGATTGGCTGCAGACCAAATTTCGCGCCTAACGTGCCCAATGCCTCACCGTACAGAAAGCCAAATACGATTGACCATCCGCTTCCCATTGACAGGACGATCAAGATATCGTGCATCAGTCCTTCTTTGAATCTGCGCGTCAGAAACAGGCTTATCAGCAATAAAATCAAGCCATATATAACATCACCCAGCATCATCCCAAAAAATATTGGCATAAAGAACGCCATGAGGCGGGTAGGATCGATATGACCGTATCGTGGAATGGCGAGTAAGTTCACCAGTGACTCGAAAGGTTTTGCAGGTGGGGGATTTTGCTGGATAACAGGCGCTCTCTCTTTCATTTTGTTGGTTAAATTCAATTTGTTAAGGAAGACGGCTTCCCCCACCATCTGATTGAGAGCCTTCTCTAGTTCATCAATCCGGTCTACTGGTACCCAACCCATCAACACAAAGGTTAAATCCGTTTCACCAAGTTTTGATACCACCCGGTTCTCTTCAATTTCATCTTGCAGCACGGCTCTCCACACAGAAAGCCTGTGGCACCAGTGGAGTTTCAGGCTGATTAATTCTTGATTGAGTTTTTCGATTTCTCCCGGTATCGCTGCCATGCGATCACGAAGCTTTACTAGGATCAAATCGGGGGGACCTTCACCCAATTCGGCTGGTAATCGCAATCGGGCAACGTCTTCCTGACCCAAGATGAAATCGATTTTTTCCCGGTATACCTCTGGAAAGACGATCAACATGGCGCGGGTAGCCTCATCCACGTCGCTAGCAATCACTTCTGATCGCCCACTGGTAACATCAAAAATGCGCCTGGTGATTGAATCAAGCACAGCGACATGCATACGATTAACCAGTATCCCAATGGTCACATTGCCAGGATGATGAGCGGAGGACGGAATCAAAGGTAATAATTTCTTCAAAGTCGTTTCATAACGCGGTAACGAAGACAACTCTGCTTTTAGGCTTTCTGAATGTTCTTTTATGCGCTTAACCTGGGGTACGAGCTTCTCAATGTTTTGATGTACTGCTGAGATATGATCGCCAGGTGGGATATGTGTTATTTGAACGGGCTCGCACTTCAGCATTTCGTTAAGACCCTCAATGCGCGCCAGGAGAAAAGTTCGCTGCTCTTGATTACGGATCATCTCTCGTTCCACACTCAATGGGCGCACAGCAACTTCTGGCGCCTCGGATATGTTGTCGATATGAACCGACCCTAAGTCTCGCAGTGTATGTAGAATGGCATTCAAATCGCTTTTTAGCCCATAAATTTCAAGAGGGATCATTTGGATGTTCACTTCACATGCGTCTCCTTATTATGACCAGTCACCAGATTGACTGCCAGCTGAACAGCAAACTCTATTTGTTTCCGCCCGCGGTGGGTGATGTTCAGAGCGAGATTGTGCGCCTGTAGTACGATCGCTTCAGCTTCTTCTGAGGCTCCTAAGAGGATGCGCTTATTAATCGCTTCACCCTCTCGCCTGCCGGATTCTTGTGCAATCCTGAGTTCTTCAGCGGCGTGTTCCCGTGCATCCGCAATGGTTTTGTCAGCTTCCACTCGAGAAGCGGCAATTCGTCTGAGCACTTCCGCCTCCGCGTGCCGTATTTGATCCAGAGGTGAGAGTCTATTCTCTTTGTTTTTTTCCATCTATCTAACTCCAAGTAAATGTACTGTTTTGAATAGTGCGCCCCTTGCATATAGTGACAAGGTTTGGCATTGGAATGAGTGGTGCAAATTGCTTGGTGTGAGTATCCCAACTTAAGTAAAAAATCCCTGTCGAAGCACGCAGTAAACGCTTAAACTCTTAAGGTTCTAGAAACTGCTTTTCGTGATGTGACAGGGTTTAATGCATGATTGTTGAAGGTTATTGATGTTATTTCATCGATGCGAAACCTCTATTTGGATTCTGTCAATTATCATATTGTCCTTATGTATAAAAACCCGGCATGCTAAACAAGCCGGGTTTGTGTATAGTGATTTTCTTGTGCAATCGGGCACTCTGCCCGGCAAAAAATGTTATGAGCCAGAAGCGTCCAGCTTCACTTTATCTTACGATTTCAGTATATCAGATAATGTTGTTAATTACAAGATTCGTCCCATATTTGTTTCAAATCAAACGTCTATGTTGAAGTTGCATTTCTCAATTTACATTACAAACACGGATAGGCGAATACTGTTCAGCCTATAAATACGAATACCTATCTGACGCTTCAAGATGCAAGACGAAATGCCATTTCGCCCTAAATCCAATCACGGTGCAAAAATTGCTTCACAAGCAGCAGCGCCAGGAAAGCAAAGCCGATCAGGACCACGGATAAGGTCAGGGCGGTGTCCAGGTTTAATTCGAAGCCCAGGTAGATCGCCAGAGGCATGGTCTGGGTGCGCCCGGCGAAGTTGCCAGCGAAGATGATTGTGGCTCCGAACTCGCCCAGGGCGCGAGCCCAGGTCATCACAGCGCCGCTGAGCATAGCCGACCAGGAGAGCGGGAGGATCAGGTAGCGGAAAGTCTGCCAGCTGCTGGCGCCGTCCAAACCGGCGGCCTGCTCAAGCTCGCGATCGACAATGGCGAAGCCGATCGAGGCGGCTTTGATGAAAAAGGCGGCCGCGATAAAAGTCTGGGCCATGATCACAGCAATGGGGGTGAAGGCGATGTGAATACCCAGGATGTCTAAGGTTCCTCCAAATACACCGCGCCGTCCGAACGCCATCAACAGAGCGATGCCAGCCACGGCGGGCGGCAGCACGGTGGGCAGGTCAATTAAGGTATCGAAGACGCGCCGTAAGGGAAGTAAATCGCGCGCCAGTGCGAAAGCCAGCGGTGTGCCAAAGAGTACGCTGACCAGCGTGGCGATCAGCGTGGTGCCCAGACTTATGGCGACTGCCTGGATGATGTGCGGTTGAGACAGGCTGGAGAGCCATTGGTTGGGGGAACTTCGCAGAAGCAACGCAGCCAGAGGCACCATGAAGAATATCAGCATCGGCAGGCTGGCAAGTTGTACCAGTCGGCGGAAACCCGGTCGAATTGTGGGAAATTTATTGACTGGATGTGCATTGGAACCTGCTCGATCAGCCGGCGCTGTACTGCCCAGCAGGAAGGGGGGTGCATGTTTTGTGGCTGTCATGTGTACCTGCTTATGTATTTTATATTATTCATAACGCCTGTTCAGGCGCTAAAATAAAGGGAGAAAACCATATTTAATAAGAATGTCCTGCCCCTCGGTTGAGAAGACGAACGATATAAAATCTTCAGCCAGTTCTGATCGGGTGCTATCCGTGACTGGGGCGATGTAGTAATTTGCATAGATATTAAATGGGCTGGGAATTTCTACACTACCTATTTGCAGGGGTGAGAGGTTGCTGATATCACTCTCGTAAACGATCCCAGCGTCGGCCTCACCGAGCTGCACCTTGCTGAGCACTGCCCGCACGTTCTCCTCATAGGAGACAACGTTCTCCAACACCTTGGATTTGTAATCGGAACCAAGGGCGCCGTCCTGGGATGCATTGCCTAAGAATTTCATCGTATACTGACCGGCGGGCACCTCTTCTGCAGCCAGCACAAGGTCCACTATGGGATAGCTCAGATCTAGTGGTCTGCGAACATAGCCGGGGTTATCGGGTGGATAGACGATCACCAGTTGGTTGCCAATGAACATCTCCATATCTTCTGGATCAACGCGTTCCGCATCTACTGCCCCCAGCATCTGCAGCTGGTTGGCGCTGGCGAAAATGTCGGCAGGAGCTCCATGGGCTAATTGCTGTGCCAACCGCTGCGACCCGGCAAAGTTGAACATTACCCGCACATTGGGATGCTCGGCTTCATAAAGCTCACCGAGTTCGCTGAACGCCTCCGTGAGGGAAGCAGCCGCGAAAATGGTCAGTGTCTCACGCTGGTCGCTTTCAGTTTGAGGGGCAGACGTTGGAGCATTGTCTTTCTGACTGCATGCGGTGACCAGCAACAGGGTGATAATGATTAAAATAATTGTTCTCTGTTTCAACTTATTTGTCTCCTCAGGTGATTGCGCCAGTTGTGTCAGTTTCGAAGGCAGTACGGCAATCCTCAAGCCACTCGAGAGCTGATTCCAGCTGGCGGATCCGAAACTCCAGTCCCATACGGTTGAAAACCTGCTCCGATGGTGTGTCTGCCATTGTTTGACCCAGACGATCAAGCCCGTTGTTCAACTGCAGCTTCTGTTCGTCGATGAAGCGCCAGACCTTTTCGGAGTCTATCCTGTGCGCGAAATACAGCCGGCTGATGAATTCAACCCGCATAGCGCGTATGCTGCACCCACTTGGATTGTTTAACCATTCTTCAAAACGCAGCCTTCCGCTGTCCGAGAGATGGAACTCCCGCCGGTCAGGGAGTTTATCCTGTTGTTGTAGTTTTCCAATGACGAAACCTTGTTTTTCCAGTCGATTGAGTATGTTATAAGTCTGGCTCTGGCTGAGATGCCATATCTCTCCCAACTCGGCAACAAGGCGCTGGTACAGTTGATAGCCATGGTCTGGATGTAAATACAGCAGCCCAAATAGGGCGTTTTCGGGTGAGCGTGGGCCAACGTATGAGGATTCCTTCATGGGATTTTACTCACTCAGTGAGTATAGCCTCTAAGTGCTATCTGTCAAGTTGTAGTGGATAGAGTTTCAGGGATTTGAAATCAATTCGCAATTCTTCGGTAATCCTTCTGGATATCACTTGACTTGAAAGGTGTCACGCGATAAAATAACAGTAAGCTAAATAAAAATTTAGGAAAGCCTAAACTATCTGGCGTTATTTTCTTGAGGAGGTATAACTTGCCTGATCCTTTGATCGCTTTACTAATTGGACTCGCTCTGCTGGTAGGTATATTGCTGTTTTTCTGGCCAAAGGGCGGTCTGATCGGTTACTTACGCAGGGTGCAGCATATGTCAGATCGTGTTCT
>JAUXFJ010000177.1 GCA_030620065.1 Anaerolineaceae bacterium | reverse complement strand
TTGCTATTGCTTAGGCTTTTTAGCAACCCAAGCACCTCTTCAGGCAACATGCCTAATCGCCCCATGCCAGTCTCAACTTTAATGTGTGTTTTTAACTTGCCCCCGTTTGATTTAGCGCGTTCGAGATAACGTTTGCTTAATTCAGTATCAAAAATAGCTACATGAATTTGCTGCTCAATCGCTTGCGGGATTTTAGCAGGCGGCGTACATCCCAACACAATGATGTCGCATTTAATGCCCGCCCTGCGCAGCGCCAGCGCCTCCTCAACTCGTGCTACGCCGCACCAGCTAGCCCCACCGCTGACAGCAGCCTGCGCAGCAGGGATAGCGCCATGTCCATAGCCATTCGCTTTGATCACTGCCATCGCCGCCCGGTTTGTCCGCCGTTTAATTTGAGCAACATTATCTTTGATAGCCGTGAGATCAATTTCTAGCCAGGTCGAGTAAGTATCTTTATCCATAGCGAGTAGTATAAACCCGCTTGCCCCTCTTATCAAGTCAAAAACATCAGAAAATCGCATCTGGATGCCGTACCTGCGCTGCTTGAAGTTGTTTGTCACACGTTCAAGTGTATAATTCAATAGTTATTTGCATCAAGCAGATCAGGCAAGCAAGATTCTTACTGTTAAGTCAGTCTTAAAAGTAGATCTCGACAATACTATATCTATAAACATCACCTTAAGAGAGTTTACTTGCCTTGCTAATAAATATTAAGGAAAAAGAAATCGCATATATGTTTAATTTTCACATTAATGCCGTAGATGGAGAAACACGCAGCGGAATTTTTCACACTCCACACGGGGATATCCCGACACCGATATTTGCACCCGTTGGTACTCAGGCTACGGTCAAAGCTCTAACACCTGCTCAACTTGAAGAACTGGATGCAAGCCTCATCCTGGCAAACACGTATCATCTTTACCTGAGACCTAGCGATGATCTGATCGCCAAAATGGGTGGCTTGCATCAATTTATGAATTGGCAAAAACCTATTCTGACCGATTCAGGTGGATTTCAGGTTTTTTCATTGGCGAAGATGCGCAAAATTGATGAGGATGGCGTTACTTTCAAAAGTCATATCGACGGAGGGAAACACCGCCTGACTCCCGAAAAAGCTATCGCCATTCAGGAAAACCTGGGGGCAGATATCATCATGGCATTTGATGAATGCGCCCCTCCTTATGATCAAACCTACAACCAGGAAGCAATGCAGCGTACCCATCGCTGGGCAGAACGCTGTTTGCAAGCAAAGACCAGGCCCGACCAAGCACTGTTTGGCATCGTGCAAGGCGGTGTCTTCCCGGAACTACGGTGCAAATCTGCTCAAACGATCTCGGACATGGGCTTTCCGGGCCACGCCATCGGCGGACTCTCTGTTGGTGAGACCAAGGCAGAAATGTATGCTACTATCGAGATTGTAAATGAAATCTTACCCTCCGAAAAACCACGCTACCTAATGGGTGTTGGTACACCTAAAGACCTGATCGAGGGTGTAAGACGAGGTATTGACATTTTTGATTGCGTACTTCCCACGCGCCTTGCACGCCATAATGCCGCCATGACCCGCAACGGACGATTCAATATGATGAACGCTCGTTTTGCTGAAGATGAAAATCCAATCGACCCAAACTGCTCCTGCTACACCTGCACGCAATTCTCGCGTGCTTATATACGCCATCTCATTCAAGCACGTGAAATATTGGCTTCCACGCTGCTATCAATCCATAACATCCATACTCTCCTGCAGTTATGCCGTGAGATGCGCCAAGCTATCACAGATGGCAAATTTAACAGTTTTGCACAACAGGCATTAGACACATTGACCAAGGACCACATCAGGTAATCTACTTCTGACCAATTTTGGAGTCAACTATGTCTCTCATACAAGCAATCATATTAGGCATCATCCAGGGACTAACAGAATTTTTACCAATATCCAGTTCTGCACATCTGGTGCTGATTCCCTATATTTTTAACTGGAATCTTTCTACCAATGGAGCTTTTATCTTTGATGTTTTAGTCCAGATTGGCACACTGTTTGCGGTGATCTTCTACTTTCGCAAAGACCTGGTCGCCATCAATCACAGTTTCTTTCAAGGTTTAGCCAAACGTGAACCCTTCAAAGATTCAAACAGCCGCATGGCATGGTTGATCATTCTGGCGACGCTCCCAGCGGTTATCTTCGGGCTGCTCTTTAAAGATGTTGTTGAAACTGCTTTCAGCAACCCCCTTCTGGCAGCAATTATGCTGCTGTTCACTGCGTTATTAATGACAATTGCTGAATTACTGGGTAAAAAACTGCGCACATCCGAGCAGATCAATTATATCGATGCTATCATCATTGGTTTACTCCAGGCCGCAGCGATCTTTCCCGGAATCTCTCGCTCAGGAGCAACCATCTCAGGAGGCTTGCTTCGTCATATCAACCGAAAATCCGCTGCGCGCTTTTCTTTCCTGCTGTCTATTCCAATCATGGCAGCAGCTGGTATGCTTGCACTGATAGATCTTGTTCGGCTGCCCTTTCTGTTTAGCTTTTTACCAGCAATGGCTGTCGGCTTCATTACCGCAGCAGTCATCGGCTATCTTTCAATTTATTGGTTAATGCGATTTCTCAACAAGCGCCCTTTATACTATTTTGCCGGCTATTGCGGCGTGTTAGCAACCATTACTATGGTGGTCTATTATGTTCGATAAAATCAAAACGATACTATTTTCAATATTGGCAGTGCTTTTACTTTCAGCCTGTGCACCCACTCAAACAGAAAGTGTTATCAAACCAATTAAGGCTATTCCGGTTCAAATCACACCGTCACTAACAAACTGGATCCCAAGGCTAAACACCTGCGCCGAACCCCTAACAGATGCAAACTTGCTCGTAAATATCCTCCCAACAGAAGATCTGGACCCTCAGTCTGCCGATTTGATCATTCGCTTCGGGCCTAAAACACCGGATGATAATTTCTTAACCGTGTTAGCTTATGATAGTTTGGTTTTCATCGTGCATCCCGATTTCCCCCTTGATGAAATATCTGCTCAGAGTTTGTACGCGCTCTTCAGTGGTTCGATCAAGAATTGGAGCCAATTAGAGGAGATCCAATCTGGGGATATCGAATATGATCTGCCGCTAAACCTGTTTAGTTATGGTAAAAATAATGACCTTCACAAATTGCTGTCCAAGGCTTTAATGGAGAACGACCTGGTCACCAAGAAAGCAATCTATACGCCCTCCTTTGAGAATATGCTGCAATCCATCGCACAAACCCCCGGCTCTCTGGGATATTTACTTAAAAGTCAACTCAACAATCATGTGAATGCACTTAAGATCACGAACCCCGACGAACTATCCATTAGCTTAGAACAGCCCATACTGGCAATCACGAATGAAACACCGACTGGCAGTCTGCGGCAGCTGCTACTTTGCCTTCAAAATACCCAATGAGTCGATCAGACCAGATTGCTGACTCGCAAGTAAGATCCCTGTCGATTTTCTAATGTAAATACCCCCGTCACGATCAATGAGGTCTTGAAAAAACATCTGCATCTCAGTTCGGCGCTCTTCTCCGATTATATCCACGACATCCCACATAGAATATGTGTAACTAACAAGCAGCTTAGCATCTGTCACCCAAAGGTCACTCTCATATATACTCACATCTACATCCGTGAATATCCCATCAAACTGATCAGTACCATTCTCAAGACTGAAGCGCTTATGTTTATCTGCTTCATATAAGTAATTAGAATCAAAGTCATTGAGTAATTCATATAACTCGATTAAGTGCTCATTACCATTGGTCGCAGCGATAAAAAGTCCCTCCGGTTTAAGCACTCGACTGACTTCTTGCAGTGCTACTGTAATATCTGGTACGTGATAAAGCATGTGATTGGCTGTAACACGATCAAAGCTCGCCTGATCAAAAGCCAGCACCTGTGCATCCCCGCAATAAAAGCTGAACCTCGAGTCCCCTTGCAACCCTGCTCTGGCTTCCTGCAGCATACCAATTGAGCTATCTGATAAGATGAATTGCGATCCTTGCGGAAAGCGCATGCGGTTTTCCTGCCACTGGGTTGCGTTGCCGCATCCAATAGCCAATACCTGCATATCCTTTTCAATCAATAGGTGCTTAAAAACAAAATCAGTCCACTCTTCTTGATTAGTGCTAAAAAGATCGTGAATAAGGATACGCGCGTTGAGATTATCAGCGTTT
>JAUXFJ010000036.1 GCA_030620065.1 Anaerolineaceae bacterium | reverse complement strand
GGCATACCGGTGGTACACCAGCACTCTTTACAAAGCAATACAGCCAATTTTTGACTAATTAACCAAGCTCAGAAAAGCAAATAGACTCCGATAAAAACTCTGAGTCTGTTTGGATTAAATAATGTCTGGTCTAATCACCCGGTCGCCAAGACGGTTGGTAATCTTCAGCGGGATCATTGGTTAATCGCTGTGGCCTTGCGCCTGTCTCAAGCATGATAATAATATCCCGCCCAGGCAGGTTAAACACACCGTCACAGATGACTGAAGTCCCATCCGAAGAATAATCAAGGCTTTCCGGAAAGCTGACGCTAGTTTCAATCTGGATCACGCTGCCTACAAGATGTTTCCCCGCTATTCCGTTCTGCTTCCCCAGGTCAAACAGGATCGCCTTGCCATCGGGGGTCCACACCGGACGATACACTTCACTCCAGCCACTCTCCGAAAATAATTTAGGTGCGCTTTCGCCTACGGAATCCACTAACCATACCTGCGGCTTGTTGGTCGTCGGGCTGGGTGCAACAAACGCAATCCTCGCGCCATCTGGTGACCAAGCCGGCTGTCGGCTGATGGTCGAGCGATTCATCAGTTGCTGACTCGTCCGGGTTGCGAAGTCGTACACAAATATTTGCGGTTTACCAGTCTGCAGTGAGGTAAAGGCGATCTTTCTTCCATCAGGCGACCAAGCCGGATCATAATCCCCGTTGCTAAAAGTTGAGACCAGCTCAGAAATATGTGTGTCCATATTAAGGATGAAAAGGCTGGCACCATCATAACGGTCTTTTTGCCCATCACAGGGTGAAATATAAGCCAGCCTCTGCCCATTCGGAGACCAGGCCGGTTGGCAGGCGCCATCAGACTCATTCGTCAAACGCTGCAGATCATTTCCATCCAGATTGATTAACCAAATTTGCGGCTGTCCACCCCCCCGCTCACTAACAAAGGCAACCTGTCCTTTTCCTCCTCCCTGCGGCGTCAGTACCGCTGTGAAAGTGGGTTTGGGTGCCTCGGTTGGGGCAGCAGCCAGTTCATCAGAGGGAGTAGCTTCGAGAACCTCATCGGGCGGTAAAGTTAATATAAGTGCTTGCGTCGCTGGGAGCACTGCATTTGCCCTGGTTTGTGTTGGTGCAAGGTCAGATGAAGGACCAAATATCCCGCCCGTGCTACCGCTCAATATAAAAGCAATCCCGACAGAAGCTACCGATAGCAGAAACACCAATGGAATCAACCAGGCAAGTAGACGTTTAGGTTTGCGTGTACTTGATTGGGGAGTACTGCTCGCTGTTGCAGCTTCTTGTTGCCGAGCTCTTGAAGAGATTGACTCCGGCTTTTTGACAGCTTTTTTTCTCTCTGTCTTACTGATTTTTCCTTCAAGGGGAAAGGCTTCTAACAAGGCTTTATGAAAATCTTCAGCGCTCTGAAAACGTTCGACAGCTTCAACTGCCATTGCCTTATCCACTACTGCAACTGTCGCATCAGAGATTGAAGGATTGATCGTTTTGATCGGGGTAAGCTTATCGGTGCCCAAAGCACGCTCAATTGATTCAACGGGCTGTTTATTTGTCAGCGCATTATAAAGCGTTGCACCAAGTGCATAAATATCACTGCGCACATCCGTCCCCTGACCATATTGTTCCACTGGAGAATACCCGGCTGTAATCCCCTGTGCGCCAGTAGCTGTCATCTCACCTGATTGAAAAACCTTTGCCAATCCAAAATCAACTAGAATGATATTTCCTTCTGGCGTGATCTTGATATTAGCTGGTTTAATGTCCCGATGGATGATGGGTGGTTTACATTTATGCAGATGCATGAGTGCTTTGCACATTGCTACACCAATCTCAACCACCTCAGCCTCAGATAATGCCTCCCCGTTACGGTTAAGTCTTTCTCGCAAATCCTCACCGGAAATGTAATCCATCACCAAATATTCCCCCGAATCTTCCATTACAAAGTGATCGATAACACGTGGCAGATTTGGATGACGAAGTCTGGCTAAGATCGTCGCTTCACGTCTAAATTGGCGCGAATGGCCTTCAGTTGTATAAAGATTTTCCTTAACAGCCACCTGGACTTTAAGCACTTCGTCCTCTGCCAGATAGATGGTACCCATGCCGCTCTGCCCAAGCAGCTTTTTAATCCGGTACCGTTCTTTCAATAATGAATCAATTAATAAACTCACTTTCGCCTCCTGAATAGGGAAAGTTAGCAATGGTTTGATGAGTTATTTGTAATTATATTATGAAACTTAGGGTAAGGGGCGCCAGACCGGGTCGTAATCGTTCCCTTCATCGATTGTTATTCGAGTAAGGTTAGCACCCGGCATAGCCAGTATGTAAATATCATGGTTCCCACCATCATACCAATATTCGAATGCAACCCAATATCCATCCGGTGATGCGTCAGGTGAACTCATAAAGTAGGTTACATCAGCATTATCTGAAGGTGAGATCTCGTATGCTGCAGATTCTCCTATATCTTGAAAGCGCATACCCATCATGATCGGGTAAGGGTTTCCTTGAACAATTTGTTGATTAAAGATAATGATCGAATCATCCTCATTCCAGGTTGGTGAGGACACATCTAAAGTACCGCTCAAAGAAAACTGGCGCACATTGCTCCCATCCGGGTTCATGATCCAGATTTCGTCGGAGTATCTCCTGCGTATAAACGCCAGCAGCGTCCCATCTTTTGACCAGGCAGGTTGACTTTCTGGATAGTTTCCATCTGAAAGACATTCAATTGAAATATCGTTCAAGTTGAATAAGTAAATTTGGGGTAACCCGTTAAAGAGCGAAGTATATGCAATCTGTGTTCCATCCGGTGACCAGGCCGGATCATAATCACCCTCTAATGAAGGTGGTAAACGCTTTAAGTTCTGCCCATCAACATCAATTGTATAGAGGCTCGAACCAGTATACGTAGAGCGCTTCCCAGTGCACGGTGAAATGAACACCAACTGCTCACCATCCGGTGACCATGCAGGCTGACAGGCGCCATCTTGCATATCGGTAATTTGCCATTCACTTTGTCGTGAAATATCTGAAAGCCAAATTTGTGGTAAACCGCTCCGGTCAGATACAAAAGCCAAAACCCCAGCACTGCCACCAAGGGCAGTTGGTGTAGGCAAAGGAGGGGGAATAAGAAATCCGTCGGTGATTGACAAAGGATTCGTTCCAAGCGCCAAAGTGCTTGGTTTTGCTTGGATACTGGTTGGTATTTGGCTCTCTTCTCGACTATTAATTACGGCACCAATATCAATTTCATCCAAACCAGACATCGCAAGCAAATTTGATTGAGTTATAGTGGAGGAAACTTGCGCCTGAGCCGATGTACCACTCACGCCGCCAAAACTCAAGGCCGAAGAGAATAGAACAATCGCCAGAGACAGAAGAATTGCAAAAAATAAAAACCACACAGCACCAATAGATTGAAGGATATGCTGTATCCAGCGGAATGTTGCTGATCTTTTCCTCGGACTCTTTGCAGTGCGAACACTGCCCTCTATGATCGGTTGTTCTTTAAGGTCTTCCCCTCCCAGCCGGTCATTGATTACCTTGTCGCCCGGGGAATTATCATACGCCTTGAGCAACGCAGCCTTGAATTCCTGAGCGGTCTGATAACGATCCTCAAAACGGATCTCTAAAGATTTCTCAATAACTTTTGCCAAACGTTTTGAAACTCTGTGGTTAATTCGACGGACAGGGGTTAATTTGACATCTGATGTTGCGCGTTCAAGGCTGTCTTCCGGGATCATGCTGGTAAGCATAGCGTAAAGCGTAGCGCCTAAAGAAAAAATATCCGTACGTGTGTCAGTCGGTGCTGCCCCATACTGTTCAGGCGGCGAATATCCTGGTGTCATCGCTCGTGCGCTAACTGAGGTTACTTCACCGCGCAGCATCACCTTTACCAAACCAAAATCAACTAAAACCACTTCTCCATCAGGTGTAATCTTGACATTTCCAGGTTTAATATCACGATGAACTATCGCTGGCTGGCGTGAATGTAGATAGATCAGTGCGTTACAAATCGCAGTACCGATCTGGATCACTTCCACCTCTGAGATGACTTCCTTACGTTCTATCCACTCTCGCAGATCGTCACCCTCAATGTAATCCATGACCAGATATTGACCTTGTTGTTCGATAACAAAATAATCAAGAACCCGCGGCAAATTCGGATGCCGAAGACCAGCCAAGATCTTCGCTTCGCGTTGGAACTGGCGTGCATATTCATCAGTCAAGAAGAAGTTTTCCTTGACGGCCACGGTAACGCCAAGGTTTTCATCAATAGCTTTATAAACCGCGCCCATACCACCCTGGCCAAGTTCCTCCAGGATTTTATAGCGCTTATTTAATAAAGTACCGTGCACGAGAGGCATCGAATTTACTATATCCTTCATCTGTTTTTGTTCTTACACTCCGTTAAATTTTCTTTCAATCAATAAAACTAGGCTATAATACTAGTTTAGTAGTCCAAAAAACCTCATGAACTTAGACATCCGCTCTACTATGTTGACCATCGTCATAATCACCGCTGTGGCTGTGGTTTGGATGGTCTTTCAAGCCATCAAAGCGATGCGCAGTGCTCGTCGTTTGCCGTTTTACTTCAAGCGGCGGGAACAAATTTTGCGTGGATGGCGCTCATTCTTTTTTGCGCTCATCTTAGCTGGCCTATCTTTCCTCATCTACCGCTTCGGGGAGCCTATCGCTTATCAATATTTTCCACCGACGCGCACCCCTTCGAAGACACCTACCGTCACGCTTACGCCAACCATTACCCTCACGCCAACGATTACACTAACGCCGACCATAACCAATACGCCTTCAATCACTAATACACCTGCTTTGCCTGAAAATATCCTAGCACTTTTTGATTCTGAGGTGACGCCCAATCCAGATACCGCCTTCAGCTTGATCCAATTTGCCCAAAGCCTCAGCAAAGATCTGCAACCTGTTAATCCTTCCGTTGAGTTTGAAAACCCGGTCGGTCATCTTTACGGGACTTACAGCTACAATGAAATGAAAGGTGGCGTTCAATGGACCGCACTCTGGTATTCCCAAGGACTGCTTGTCAACTACGAAACTGGTCAGTGGCAAGGGGGAACCGGGGGCTATGATTACATTAAATGGGATCCACCGGCTGAGGTTTGGTTACCTGGTCTTTATGAGGTGCAAATCTTCATCGGTTCCGAATGGAAGGTTTCTGGTTTCTTTACAGTTGTTGGAGATCCACCAACACCAACACTTACACCCAGTCCGACGAACACACCAACAGCGACGAACACACCGACTAACACCTCAACAGGGACCAACACATCTACACGTTGGCCAACATGGACACCCACAATCACGAGGACGCCAACTCGAACGCGCACCCTTCGACCAACAGACACACGTGTGCCTACGTCCACCCCATAAAACCGTGTTAAGATCACTCACATAGAGTTAGAGTTCTAAGTTTTTAATGTGCGATCTTGCTTGAGACTACCCAGCGAGACGCTTGGCAATCTTTGCTGCAACGCGTCCGTTGTTGAGCAGTAAGGATAAATTTGTTTTTAAACTCTCGCCACTGCTCAACTCACTAACCCGGCCAAGTAAGAAAGGGGTTATGGCCGCACCATGTATGCCTTGTTTATTTGCTTCTTGCAGAGCGCTCGCGATGGCTTTTTCAACCACTTCCAAAGACATTGCATCCTCTGCGGGGGGCGGGACAACCACCAGAATGGCGCTCTTCAAACCTAAATCCCAATGTGCTCTGGCAATTTCTGCGACATCTTCAGCAGAGTCAGCCTTGATATCGACATGCAACCCGCTGCTTCTTGAATAAAAAGCCGGAAACTCATCCGTCTGATACCCTACAACTGGTACGCCCTGCGTCTCCAGATATTCCAATGTGGCAGGCAGATCCAGGATTGCCTTGGCACCTGCGCAAACAACCACAACTTGCGATCGTCCTAACTGCGGCAGGTCAGCAGAAACATCAAACGCTGCATTGCGGTGAACGCCACCGATACCGCCTGTGGCAAACACTTTAATCCCGGCTACTTCTGCCGCAAAAATTGATGTTGCAACAGTTGTGCCACCACTTAACTCTTGTGCCACCGCAATCCCAAGATCACGCAGGCTAATTTTGCGTGTGTGAGCAGCTTCGGCCAGCATGCGGATTTCCGCTTCTTCCAGTCCTGCACGCACAGTGCCCTTTATTAATGCGATCGTTGCAGGTACAGCGCCTTCCGCACGGACCGCCTTTTCCATATCGAGTGCCAGGTTAAGGTTTTCGGGATGCGGTAAACCATGTGTGATGACTGCTGATTCAAGCGCGACGATTGGCAGACCCATTTCCTGGGACTGCAATACTTCGCTAGAAAGGCAGAGGTTCTTCGATGTTTTTAGCATAATTATCACTCGACATTCATCGGTCTTTCATGTCAGAATGAATCGTATTCTAACATTTCAGAGGCTCCAAATGAGTTTAAGATTAACTGATATTAAGAGTACTTTATAGTAAAAAAGCCAGCTTTTGTCATTTTTTGACCGTTTATTTTGTCACGCGTAGAAGAATCACCTAATATAATTCTTTTTTTATGCTCTCCAAGCCCTTCTTTTCTTTACAGCACTACATGTACGGGATACAGGGTACAATTATTTAGATCGTTCCTCTGCAAAATAAAGCAATCGTTGATGCTCATCCTAAAACACCTAAGAAAGAGCCTTTCATCATGGAATTTGTAGAATTACCAACACCCAAACCCCTGCCAAAACGCTGGAAAATTGCCCATAGGCTACCCGAACATATCGATCGAGAATTGGCCGAGTTCTCCCCTCTCATGCGCCAGCTGCTCTATAACCGCGGTTTTACTAAAGCGAATTCTGCACGAGCGTATATTTCGGGTTCAGCACCTGATGTTAACGACCCTATATATCTTAAGGACATGCCAATTGCAGTTGAAAGGCTGCACGGCGCGCTTCAACAGGGTGAAAATATCGCTATCTATGGTGATTATGACGCCGATGGTGTCACAGCCAGCGCACTGATGTATGAATTCCTTAAAAAGTGCGGGGCTGACCCACGCACATATATCCCCAGCCGCTTTGACGAAGGGTATGGACTCAATATCGGAGCTATCGACCAATTAGCGAGCGAATCCATCCAATTGATCATCACCGTTGACTGCGGCGTACGTTCAATTGCTGAAGTACAGCATGCCAAAGACCTGGGCATCAGCATGATCATCACCGACCACCACCAGCCGGGTGAAACCCTGCCCCCCGCAGATGCGATCATCAATCCCAAACAGACAGATGACCTCTATCCGGATAAGATGCTCGCTGGTGTTGGACTTGCCTATAAACTCGTCCAAGCGTACCTGCAAAGCTATCCCATCGCTGGTGTAAACGCCGATCAGTGGCTTGACCTGGTTGCCATCGGCACAATCGCAGATTTGGCACCCTTGATCGGAGAAAACCGTACGCTCGTGAAAGCTGGCCTGGACCTCATCCAAACCCAGACTCGGCAGGGACTTTTTTCCCTGGCTCAAGTTGCTGGATTAAAAATAGAAAAAACCAATGCCGGCCATATTGGCTTTGTGCTTGGGCCGCGCATAAATGCGGCCGGGCGGATGGACTCGGCACTAACCGCGTTTGAGCTTCTGGTGACACAGGATTATTTACAAGCTGGCAAGCTTGCTCAGAAGCTAGAGGTACAAAACACACAACGGCAAAAAATGACGCGTGAAATTCAGGCTCAGGCAATAGAAATGGCTTACAGCAAAGAACCGGATGCACTCATTTTTTTTGCTGCCTCGCCTGATTTTAATGAGGGCGTGGTAGGTTTGGCTGCTTCGCGCATAGTAGAGACATTTTACCGACCAGCCATTATTGGGAATCGGGATGAACTACAAACAACCGCATCCTGCCGCAGTATTCCGGAATTTAACATCACGCGCGCCTTGGATCAATGCGCTGATCTGCTTATCCGCCATGGAGGTCATTCCGCTGCCGCAGGCTTTACGGTGTCAAATGAGAACGTATCTGCATTAATTGACCGCTTGAGAGAGATCGCTTCTGAACAGCTAAAAGACCTGAATTTGATACCTGAACTCACAATCGATCGTGAAATTTTATTAGATAATCTCCATCCAAAATACATCCCTGACATATTGGAAGACTTACATCAACTTGAGCCTACAGGCCGCGGCAACCCGGGAGCTATATTTGTTTCCAGGAGATGTGAAGTCCGTCAAGTGCGCCAAGTCGGTACGGATGGTCTTCATCTTAAACTTCGCATCGGGGCAGGTACACATGATTTCGAAACCATTGCCTTTCGTCAGGGCTATTGGCTGGATAACATGCCAAATCGGATTGATATTGCTTATACATTTGAAATCAATGAATTCAGAGGACGCCAGAGTCTTCAGCTCAACATTAAAGATATCAAACCCAGCCCTGAAAGTTGATCTGCTCAGTTTCCGTATATGAATAACCATCTCTAAACATGTCGAAAGGCTTCATATGGATTGGTATAAAGAAACGCTCCAGATCAGCACCCAGGGCAAAGGACTCTATCCTTTTTCCGACATGATCAACGATAGATTGAAGAATTGGTCAGTGATCGAAGGGATGTGCTTTCTCTATATCCCCCACTGCAGCGCATCGCTTGTTATCAACGAGAATTACGATCCCACCGCGCAGCGTGATATGGAAGAGCTCTTCGAGCAGCTCATCCCGGAAGGACAAGCCTGGTATGCGCATACGCTGGAAGGTTCGGATGATTCACCCGCCCATCTGCGCGCGATGATTACGCCCGTCAGCTTAAGCATCCCCATTGATAATGGCAGCTTGAGCCTTGGCACATGGCAAGGCATCTACCTGGCTGAGCACCGCCAGCGTACGCAGACCCGCCAGGTCTTCATGCGTGTGTTAGCGGTGTTGTGATTGAATCTAATGTCTAAAAAATCTAATAGATTCGTTCAGTACCTGTCCCCCTTTTCTTTCATAATCAAGCTGTATTATGGCATTCATGTTACAATCGCCTCATCAAACCTCTATTAGACTTTGGAGAAAAAAATGGAAATCGAGATCAAATACAAACCTTCATATTCACTAGGTATTGTCAAGCTGGAACCTGCCGAGGAGCTGCAAGTTGAAGGCGGATCAATGGTCAGTATGTCTTCGGATATTCAAATTGAAACCAAGGCACGCGGCGGTCTTCTGAAGTCTTTAGGTCGCGCCTTCTTAGGCGGGGAAAGCTTCTTCCAGAACAGTTATAAAGCCGGCCCACAAGGTGGGGAGGTCACCGTCGCACCAGCTTTGCCGGGTGACCTTTTCCTGCTGGATCTTCAGGGAGAAAGCCTGATGGTGCAATCTGGATCATACGTCGCATCAGAAACAAGCGTCGAGATAGACACCAAATGGGGTGGCGCAAAAACCTTCTTCGCCTCTGAGGGTCTGATCATGCTCAAGGTCTTCGGTCAGGGGAAAGCGATCCTTTCCTCCTACGGTGCTATTCATGAGATAAACCTTGCAGCAGGGGAAACCTACACCGTCGACACCGGCCACCTGGTCGCTTTCAGTGAGAACATGGGCTTTAAAGTGCGCTCGATCGGCGGTCTTAAATCCTCCCTCTTCAGCGGTGAGGGGTTGGTCGTCGATCTAACTGGTCCCGGGCGTGTCTTGCTGCAAACGCGTTCCACCGACGCCTTCCTTTCCTGGTTACTCCCCAAACTCCCTAAGCCAAGCAGCAGCCACTAAACATAGAAAGGGATACCAACCTTTAAATAACATATGAACTTTCCCCGCATATCCAGCAATACCTTGCTGGGCAAACTCTTACGGCTGCCCTTACGCTTGCTCCCCCCGGGTATGGTCATGCCCATCTTGCAGGGACGCATGCGCGGCATGAAGTGGGTAGTCGGCTCAGGCGAGCACGGCTACTGGCTGGGGTGGTATGAATACCGTAAACGTCAGTCTTTTGAACGTGAGATCAAACCTAACAGCGTGTTCTTCGATATAGGCGCAAATGTAGGTTACTTCAGCTTGCTAGCTGCTAAATTATCTGAGCCCAAAGGCCGCGTTTACGCTTTTGAACCCCTGCCG
>JAUXFJ010000171.1 GCA_030620065.1 Anaerolineaceae bacterium | reverse complement strand
CCAGTGGACTTAAATGGGCGGGTAGGTGGGGCTTCGGGTTCTTGATTAATCTGAGCGGTTTTCATAATCTTTGCAGCGAAGAAACCACTTGTTCCCAGAATGTGAGGCCAAAGCCGCAGAGCTTTTTTTACATCTGGATGCCAGACTTCATCTTGAAATGAACTTAATCCTGGGGCATTTATTTTGATCTTGGTAACATCCTGGATCCTGACACTCCCTGAAAAGGTTTTGATTAATGAATCAAGAACTGCCTCATCTTCTTCTGGTGCCAAAGTACATGTTGCATAGACCAGTTGTCCGCCTGGTTTTAAAGCTTTAAACGCACTGATAAGCAAATTAAGCTGATGCAGGGATAGTCGGCTGCGGTCAACCGGGCTTATTGGACGCATAGGGTGCGAATGGCTGGGGCGCAGATTCTCCCTACTGCAGGGAGCGTCAAGCAGGATCATATCGAAGGTCTCTGGGTACCAATCGCCTATTTTTTCTCCTGGAAAACCAGTGATCACAAAATTCAGCGCGCTCCATTTTTGTAAAACGATTCGCAGCGCCTGTAGTCTTTTTGCGTTGGCATCATTAGCGATAATGAAGCTTTTATCATTGGTTAAATCGATCAGCTGGGTTGTTTTACCCCCCGGCGAGGCAGCCATGTCCAAAATGAGCTGATCGCTCTGTGCTTTGATGCTAAATAGCGCTGCAGGCAGCATAGATGCTGCATCTTGGATGTAGTATTCTCCCATGTGATGTTCGATTGTTTTGCTGACAGGATTTGCTGAATGCTTAATCTGCCAACCATATTCATAGTAAGGAATATCGATAGTCTCCCAACCATAACGCTGCTTCCACGCATTTATGCCTTGCATGGGATCAACCTTTAGGAGGTTAGCTCTTATTGCTGGAAGAAGCGGCTGCCGGATTTCCTGAACAAGCTTTTTAAAATTGCTTGCGCTGAGGTAAGGTTTATAACGCAGCAGACTCGCTGCTATAAGGTCTGCCGCGCTGTTGGATGTTGATTTGGACTGTTTTGTCTTTTTCATTTCTTATCGATGATGAATGTAATTTCATCACTAATGGCGATCTTATCGGTTTGCCAGTTTTTAGCCACCGTAGAGGCAGCGACAAATTGGAGCTGCTGGTCAATAAGATTGTGACGATGTTGTAAATCTGAAGTTGGAAGCGATACAAGTAACGTGTTGTTGAAAATATCGTTGGTCATCTTTTACCGTGATAATAAAAAAGCTAATTCAGTGGAAAATTCAAAGCATCGAATCTTCCAGTCAGAGCCTTCAATGATCGCTAGAAAATGGTTTTTATAGGTGTCAAGCATTCCTTTTTCTCGTCCCCCCAAGCTTTTAACGGGGTATGAAACAAGAATATGCTCAGCGTGGATGTTCTCAAGGAGCTTTACACCGATCTGCTTGTCAAGCTTTTCCAGGCAGGGCAGTGTTTTTAACAGGAGCGTGAGATGAACTTCTTGTGAGGGAATCTGATGGCTGAGGTCATATCCGAAAACATTCCCGTTGACGTGACATAATTTCAGAAAATCGTTAAGAAAAGCGATCATATCCTCAAAAATATCGCATGCATAATAGTGAGCATCGTGTGCAAGAGGCATCCAAGGAATTGTAAGGGGATTCAACCCGCAGGCAAGGTCTAATACAGAATGGATGGGGGCGATATCGTTCAGAATACGACTGTAGAATTGATCAAGGATGGGTAGTCTTTCGTCGGTTGAGCTGTGCAAACGCATCATCTGTTGACAGGTTTGCATGAAAACCGGGCTGTTGATTTGTTGATTTGGCAGGCTTTGAAATAATTCCAGCCATTTCGCATAGTCGATTTTTCTATTGAGAAACGCACCGCCGATTTGATGAAGCCGACTGCGAATTGCTTTGACTGCAACCTTGGTGCTTTTATGCTTCTGAAATTCATCCTGAGCGATATTCTGGATAAGTTCAGGGATAATCGAACGATATTTAGCACCAGATTTAACAGAATCAACGAGAATTTCAAGTGTATCGTTCATATTATTCTTTATTATGGAGATAGTCGGTTAATTGGGTCATGAATCTTAAGTTATGCAGTGTGGCAAGACGGATATAGAGGCTATCATTTAATTTAAAAAGATGGTGGAGGTAGCCAAGACTATAAGAACGACAGCAGGGACAATCGCAGTATTCAGATATAGGCAGGCGGGATTTGATGTGTTTCTCATCGTTGATATAAAGATATTTGTACCAATCTGAGTTGTTAGCTGTGATAGCTGTCGGGTCTGTATAGATATAAAGGCGGCTATGGCGTGCATCGCGCGTGGGCATTGCACAGTCGAAAAGATCATAACCAAGTTGATGACTGATTGTAAGATTGTGTGGATGCCCAATTCCCAGGGCATGCAGCAGGAAATTATTTGGGACTATCTCCCGGGTGTACGATAAGATATCCTCCAGCAGATTTCCATTTGAATCGAGTGGCCAGCCCCCAAACCCAAAGCCATCAAAGCCGATTTCGAGTAAAGAATCAGCGCACCGCTTACGCAGTTCTTTGTATCCTCCCCCCTGGATAACTGCAAAGATTAATGGCTTTTGATCATCATCGTATTTGCGCAAGGATATTTGCTTGTTATATTCGATTTTACAGCGTTTCGCCCAGGCTATTGTACGCTCTACTGATATTACTTGCTCCTCATAGGGTGCGTCAACATGTGTGCAATCATCCAAGCAGATGGTAATATCAGAACCAAATTTGAATTGTAGTTGAATGCTTTTTTCAGGCGATAAGTTCAAGCGCCGGCTGGAGCCTTCAGGTTTGAAATGGATTCCTTTTTCCGATAGGCTGCCATATTTTGAGTTTTGCCGGATTAATGAATAAGCTTGGAACCCACCCGAATCGGTCACGATTGGTCCATGCCAGTCGCACATTTGATGCAATCCACCCAAGGCATGCACGGTGCTGGAACCTGGTTTCTGCATGAGGTGAAAAGTGTTCATCACCAGTGCCTGAATCCCGACTGAACGAAGATCATCAGAATCAACACCTCGAACCATGCCAAATGTTGCATCTGGCAAGAAAACTGGCAGGTTTACTTTATGTTGACGGATTGTTATCGATTTTCTATTCATAAGGATGATCAATTTCTCCGTTGAGTTTTGCGATTATCAATGATGAGAATAAATTCCTTTTTCTGACCGGAAACTCGTTTGATAATATCCCCAACTTGTCCATGCAGGATCAATTCCTTAGGCAGAGTTAGGTCACATGCCAAGCATACATACTTGTTTTTACCAAAAACTTGTATAACATCCTCAAGCAGGCGGGTCATACGATACGGTGTATCCATCACAACCAATGGAAGGTTCTGACCTTTAATTCGGTTCAAAGTGTTTAACCTCTTGTCTGATTTCGGCGGCAAGAAACCCACGAACATGAATTGGTCCATGAGGATGCTGCAAACTGAAAGCGCAGCCATCAGCGAAGAGGGTCCGGGTATAGGTACAACCTTAATGTTCATTTCAGTCAGCGTTGAAATAAGTAGTTGACCCGGATCGGCGAAAACAGGGGTTCCGCAATCTGATATCAAGGCGTATGATTTACCCTGCATCAGATCAATCAAAATATTCTGAACGGATTCAGCTTCATTATGTTCATTTAAACAGATGAGCTTGTTATCAACTTTAAGTTTCTTTAATAACCTACTGCCTTGTTTAAATTCTTCACAAATCACAGCATCGGCTATTTTTAGAATTCTTAATGCCCGAAGAGAGATATCCTCGATATTTCCTATCGGTGTCGCTACAACGTAAAGGATTCCAGCTGATTTCTTTGAAGTCATTTATTTAAGTTTCCAAAGGGTTAAGTTATTTGATCTTTTTATAATCATACTTCATTATATTAGAGATACGTGGATTGATACTTCCCTTTTCAGCGGCTTGCAGATGTGGCATAATCAGGGCAATCTTAGCAACAATAAGGATTAACCTAATGAAAAAGATGAGCAGATTGACGCGTGTATCACTGTTGATAGCAGTATTTTTTGCTGTGGATAAAGGGTTGGGGGTTTTACGACAGCTAATTATCGGACGTCAATTTGGTTTATCATCGGAATTGGATGTTTTCAATGCGGCAAATAACCTGCCAGACATGTTATTTGCCTTGATCTCTGGTGGGGCTTTGGCGATCGCATTTATACCTGTTTTGTCTGAAGTATTAACAAAGCAAGGACAAAAGGCAGCCTGGAAATTGTTTTCCAGTATTGCCAATCTCGCGTTTATTGTGACCT
>JAUXFJ010000152.1 GCA_030620065.1 Anaerolineaceae bacterium | reverse complement strand
CGTTGTGTTAGCCCCCAAACCTAAGCCGTCCAATGCTGTATGGATCATATTTCCTGAATTGGGAAATACGTACATATTGTCATAAAGCAAGATGTTTGCATCCTGCTTCCATTCATCAAATGAGAGGAAACCCGCCTCGGCGGTAGTTCCACCAGACGGTGGCGCTTCAACCGTCGGCTGTGGCGCTTCAGAAGTATAGGTTGGATACGGCGTATAGGTCGGCTGCAAAGTTGGCTCAGGCGCTGCGGTCGGCGGTACTACTGCCTGTTGAGCCATCTCTGTCTGTTGCAGAGAAAGCTGTGTCGATTGAATGGCTAGCGCGACTTGTGTTTGCTGCATACGAGGATCAATTCCCCCAACAAGCCCACATGCAGAGACTAAAACACTGATTAAAACTAATACTGCAGCGATCTTCCAGATTTTTTTCATCAATACCTCCAAGATTAAGTAACACTTTAAACACTGCCTAATATTACGAAACTTCACGCTACCTGTCAAATGCTTTATGGCTAATCTCACAATCTGCTGAAGAGAGTTGAATTAGGAATCTAGGGGAATCACAAAAAAGATGCCCCTTGATAATGACTATCTTAAACTATTGTCACCCCAACCCTCAGCCCCGATCAGAGGCACAAATATAACCGACATGTGATCTTCCTGAATAAATTGACTCCCCCTGCGCTGCCAAACCTGAAGTATTTGAGAGAAGCGCCTGCCTGTGGGTATGACCAAACGCCCCCCTTCTGCCAACTGCGCTAACAGGCTCCCAGGTACCTGAGGTGCTGCAGCAGTGACCAAAATGCCATCATATGGTGCAAATTCAGCAAGTCCAAGCGTCCCATCGCCAGTGCGTATCTGAACATTAGTGTATCCCAGGTCAGTTAATCGTTTTTGAGCTTCTTCAGCCAGGTCAGGGATCCTTTCCAGGCTGTAAACATATTCTGCCAACTCACCCAAGATGGCTGTCTGATATCCTGAACCCGTTCCAATTTCTAAAACCCTCTCTGTGCCAGTCAATTTGAGCAGCTCACTCATCACTGCAACAATATAGGGCTGAGAGATCGTCTGCCTTTTGCCGATGCTCAATGGCATATCAGCATAAGCCCATTCAAGCTCATCAGAGGGTGTGAATAAATGTCGTGGGACTTTTCTCATCGCAGCCAGCACACGTGCATCTTTCACGCCGCGCCGCGCGATTTGTTTTTGTACCATGTCCTCACGCGCAGATTGAAAAACTTCTTCCATCTCTCTCAAGGTCAACCTCTAATAGTTCACTTGCGATTTAACTGGCAACCATACCCATCGGGTAGATCGGCAACGTTCTGACATCACTCATAATATCTCTCCGGGTTGGATCGCCCGCTGTAGGCAAGCATTTGAAGTAAGAAAGAACAATCTCAGCATATATTTGCTGCAGCATCATCTCTGGTATCCACACCTCATAAGGCCAAGGATCAAGACGCCAAGGGAGCTCCCTGGCGTCTTATGAATATCACGTAAATAATTTGGCAGAAATATTCATATCTTAGAACTGAAAAGCACCTCTCAGAGGTACAAGCTTGAAGGAATAATTATCTACAAAATCTTGCAGCTTATCGTTCAAGCTGAGCCATTCCTCTGAGCTAATGACCTGTTTGGCTGTCTGAAAACTTGGTAAAACTACACAAACCATAATCTGCGGGTGTTCGCCATATATGGTGACCCAGGCATCACTCAAGCCCAAACCAAGATCCTTTACATGTGGCATAAAATTGCGTACCACAAACTCAAAGTATTCTTGCTCTTTCCCTGGGTGGATATCCCAAGTCATGATCAGCTTGACATTCACGGTAAGCGTTTATTTCCCTTCAGCAGCCTAAGATCAACTGCGGATGTTCAATACAATAACCTTCGTTTCTTCAGGCAATGTCTTTGCATTCGCAACCTTAAACATATCCATGGTTTCCAGTTGTGTCAAACCCATCTCTTTCAGGAACTTACTCAGGGGGTCTAAATTCATCCTGGATTCAGGCACGCCGTAATGCATGGGAATTACGATATTCGGTTCGATAAGACTGATAACTTCAGCTGCCTTTGCAGCATTCAAACTGCTGCCGTCCCCCACGGGCACCAAGGCGATATTGACGGTACCCAATGCTTCAACTTCAGACTGACCAAGCACACGGGTTAGCTCGCCCAAGTGTGCAACGGTGATGTTGCCATAATTGATCACATATAGCGTATTTCGTTGTTCATCAGTTTTTTTCTTGTGTCCATTTGTCTGCACACCAGTAATAAACACACCGCCTACTTCATATTCGCCGGGACCGTTAATAAGCCGCGGTTTGCTTTTTACAGCCTTTATATAGTTATGTCCTGGCGAATCACAGCTTATGGTCACAATCTCAGCACGCAATTTTAAAGGTGCGAAACCGACAACTTTGCTGTCAAACGGATCGAAGACAACCGATGCTCTACTACGCTCGCTGATGCGAAAACAAGAATGTCCATACCAGCTAATTTCCATAAATCCTCCAAAGATTAACCGAATTATACAAGACTCGGCAGTGGTGTGAATTACCACATGCTACAACCTTAGATTATATCAGGTGCTTTAGATAAAAATGCTGTAGAATTAACGTGTCATTTGATTATCTACTAAAAAGGAGCAAAAAATGGATATCTTTACTAACATAGTCCCCATGGTAGCTTGTGTTGTTATGGCCGCGATCGTGGTGATCGTGTTCATCCTCTTTCAAGGATTGAAAGTTCTGACGGAGTATGAACGTGGCGTTATTTTCACGTTGGGTAAGTTCACAGGCGTGCGCGGTCCCGGCTTGATAATTCTCATCCCCATCATCCAGCGCATGCGCCGGGTTGACCTGCGTCTTAAGACGGCAGAAGTCCCACGCCAGGAAGTCATGACCAAAGATAATATTCCCATGCTGGTCAACGCGGAGGTTTACTTCAAGGTTATCGATCCAGAAGCTGTGGTCATCAAGATCGAAGACTACATCTTTGCCATCCGCCAATATACACAGGCTGCTCTACGAGACGTGATCGGTAATAACGAGATGGATGCCGTATTGATGGAGCGTCTGCAGATCGCTGAAGCGATCAAAGAGATCGTAGACGCTGAAACAAGTTATTGGGGCGTGGATATCGAGTCAATCAAGATACAGGAACTTGAGCTGCCAGCTGAGTTGAAGCGCGCGATGGCTCGTCAGGCTGAAGCAGAACGTGAACGCCGTGCTACAATCATCGCTTCTCAAGGCGAGTTAGCCGCATCTAAAAACCTGCGCGATGCCGCAAAAACACTGGCGGCAACACCTGGCGCACTGCATTTGCGCACGCTGCAAACCATTCGTGATATTGCTTCAGACCCTTCTGAAAAACTGGTTCTCTTTCTCCCCTCCGATCTGGGCAAACTAAGCGAAATAATCACAAACAAGAAGTAGTCACGCATGCCTAAACTCGATAACAACATCCGATATTTGCAAATTGCCTTTAACTACAACCTGAGAATGGCATATAGGCTCTTGCCCAAAGTCACCCCCAGCAATCGTATTCTTATTGAAGCGGGTACTCCTTTCATTAAAAGGGAAGGATTCCGCGGGATTGCCGCAATCAGCCAAAGGTGGCCCGGGCACGTGGTCGCAGATTTGAAAACGGCTGATGGTGCTGTTGATGAAGTAAACCTTGCACGTCAGGCAGGAGCAACTGCTGCAACTGTCTTGGGACACTCTCCTATAGAAACCCTGGATTTGTTCATCCTACGCTGCAATCAGCTGAACATGATCTCTATGATCGATATGTTGGGTGTCGACGACCCATTGAAAGTAATGCGTCCTCTGAAAACACAGCCAGATGTGGTCGTCATCCATCGCGGACGCGACGAAGAAAGTAACAGTGCCAAGACAATCCGCTATCGGCATATCAACCGCGTACGCAGCAAATATAATGTTCTTATATCAGTGGCTGGCGGGGTGGATCTCAAAGAAGCCCGCAGCGCAGTCTTTAACGGCGCCAATATCGTCGTTGCAAACCTGGTGCAGCCCGGAGATATATGGAGTGGCATCTTGACCAGTGAAGATATTGCCACAGTATCGCGCCAGTTCCTGGAGACGATCTCATAAACACCCTTGGGGCATACCCCATATAAAAAGCCTCTCTCCCCCCAATAACTTTAGTTGTCTGAGGAGAGAGAGGCAGAACAAGGCTTTAAGCAACATACTGATTTTCAAAAAGCTCGTCCAATCAGAACATGTTTCTGTCTAAAATCCTTCCAGGTATGAAAGATCGGCTGCGTTTTTAGTCAAACCAGAAATTCTCTGAAGGATGCCCAGGCGGTTATTCCTTAGCGTTTCATCGTCAGCCATCACAAGTACCCCATCAAAAAACTTATTTATCGTTGAAATCAAGGGTAGGAAATTTTCCATAAGCTTGTCGATAGCATTCGTTCCTGCAATGATAGCTTCAGCCTTCTGCACTGCATTATATAGAGCGCTTTCGGATTTCTCAACAAATAGATTTGGGTCCACATCGTAATGTCCCTTGAGATCGCGCGTGATGCGCACACATCGGCTGTAAGCAGGGAAAATTTCCATCCAATCCTCGCGCTCCACCCATTGGGTCAGCGCTTCAACT
>JAUXFJ010000188.1 GCA_030620065.1 Anaerolineaceae bacterium | reverse complement strand
TTCTTCGCTTTTTTATGATTAAAAACGATCTCCTCATCCTTTATGTCAACAACAACGGTATCGCCGTCTTTAAATTCACCCGACAGGAGGCGTACTGATAATGGGCTTTCAACGCGCTTCTGCAAAGCCCGCTTTAATGGACGAGCACCAAATAAAGGATCGTAGCCAATTTCCGCGAGCCATTTCTGAGCTGCAGCTGTCAATTCAATCTCAATCCCATGTTCCTTAACCCGTTCATGGATTTCTTCCATTTGCAGTATTACGATTTTTTCCATCTGTTCTCTCGTCAGCGGTGAGAACATGATAATCTCATCAATACGGTTCAAGAATTCGGGCCTAAATGTCTTTTTGAGAGCCTTTTCGATCTTTTCGTGAGCTGCCTTCTCTTCGTCATCACTAGAATCGCTCAAGAAACCCAGTGTCCCTCCCTTGCTGACAAATTCAGTACCAAGATTGCTGGTCATAATCAAAACGGTATTACGGAAATCTACCACCCGTCCTTGTCCATCCGTCAAACGACCGTCATCTAATATCTGCAGCAGGGCATTCCATACTTCAGGATGTGCTTTTTCAATTTCATCAAAGAGAATCACGCGATAAGGTCGCCGGCGCACCGCTTCAGTCAATTGACCACCCTCCTCATAGCCAACATAACCTGGAGGAGCACCAAATAAGCGTGACGCTGTATGCTGTTCCCTATATTCACTCATATCAATACGAACCAAGGCATCTTCGTCATCGAAAAGGAATTCAGCCAATGCCCTTGCGAGTTCGGTTTTCCCAACACCAGATGGGCCAATAAATATAAACGATCCATTCGGACGGCGCGGGTCTTTCATGCCTGAGCGGGCGCGCCTGATTGCATCCGAAACAGCTGCAATTGCTTCATCCTGTCCAATAATCCGCTCATGGAGACGGTCCTCCATCTGCAGTAATCGATCAGCTTCGCTTTCCATCATCTGTGTGACCGGTATTCCCGTCCATTGATTGATCACCTCAGCGATATCATTGACATCAACGATCTCATCCAGCTTGTGTTCCTGTTCCCATTTATCTCTAAGTTTCTGAAATTCCTGTTCAATACGCAGTCTTTCTGCCTTCATCTTAACAGCGCGTTCATAGTCTCGCTCAAGACCAGCTTGCTCTTCTTCGGCTGCCAAACGATCGATTTCGCGTTTCATTTCTTTCATATTGTCCGGAAGGGAATACAAGGCTACGCGCAGTTTCGCAGCCGCCTCGTCAATAAGGTCAATCGCCTTGTCAGGTAAACTGCGGTCTGTAACATACCTGGCAGATAGCTTTGCGGCTGCAACCAATGCTTCATCTGAAAAATTAATCTTATGATGGGCTTCGTAGCGGTCACGTAAACCGCGCAGCATTTCGATAGTATCTTCAATATTAGGTTCTTCTACATAAATGGGTGCGAAACGCCTCTCCAAGGCAGCATCTTTTTCAATATGCTTGTGATATTCATCCAGAGTCGTTGCACCGATACACTGCAGTTCTCCTCTTGCCAAAGCAGGTTTTAACATATTTGAAGCATCCATCGCTCCCTGAGCAGCACCAGCACCCACAACAGTATGCAATTCGTCAATAAACAGGATAATCTCCCCTTTAGAACGCTGAATTTCTTCTATAGAAACTTTTAATCGTTCCTCAAATTCCCCGCGAAATCTCGATCCTGCAATCATGGCACTGAGATCCAGTGCAATAACTCGCTTGCCCATTAATATTTCTGGCACATCATTATTGGCGATCTTCTGTGAGAGACCTTCGACAATCGCCGTTTTACCCACACCCGCTTCGCCGATCAAAACGGGATTATTTTTCTTCCTTCGGCAAAGGATCTGAATAAGTCTTAAGATTTCAGTATCGCGCCCGATCACTGGGTCAAGCTTTCCTTCACGCGCAATCGTGGTCAAGTTTCGCGAATATTTTTCAAGTGTCCGATAGCGTGATTCCGCTTTTCGATCGGTAACCTTCCGTCCACCCCGCAGTTGATCAATTGCGTCTGAGACTCTTTGACGGGTCAATCCTATTTCTTTCAGCGTGCGCGCTAATTGAGTATTCTTCTCACTTAAGATAGCAAGAAAGATATGCTCTGTGGAAATAAATTCGTCCTTGAGTCGGTTAGCCTCTTCATTGGCAAGATCAATGATCCTTTTAACCCGTGGGGTAATAAATATCTGCCCGGAACCCCCACCAAATATATTGGCTTTGGGAGTCGTTCGAAGAATATGATCCAAGCGATCAGTAAATGTGCCGGGGTCAATTTTAAGGATCTCTAAAAGTTGGGTAATAACACCTTGCGGCTGTTCAATCATCGCCATAAGGATATGTTCAGTATCAATTTGGTTATGCCCATAACGCTGGATAATCTCTGCTGCTCGAGTGGCAGCTTCCTGGGCACGCTCTGTAAATCGATCAAAACGCATCATAGTGTTTATTCCTTTAACTTCAATTTCTAATTAATACTATGATAATTATAGGGAATTATAACATCAAGCCCATTAACGTTCTACAGGAATCGTATAAGATTTTCATATGTTTATATGAATGTTATTGTATGAACATCGCATCACCAAAAGAAAAAAAGCGATATCTTTCTTCTTTAGCGATCTCATAAGCGTTCAAAATTTTCTCACGACCCGTAAATGCACTCACTAACATCAGTAAGGTCGATTTTGGCAAATGAAAATTCGTAATAAGCCCATCAACAATTTTGAACTTGTACCCCGGCAATATAAACAGATTCGTTTCCCCTAAATAGGTCTTCACAATCGTTTCACGGTCATTTGTGGCTGCGCTTTCAAGCGTCCGCACGCTGGTTGTCCCCACCGCTATCACTCTACCGCCTTTAAGCCTGGTCGCGTTGATGAGATCGGCTGTATCTTGAGAAAGAGTGCACCATTCACTATGGATGAGGTGTTCCTCAGGATCAGTCTCATTAACAGGTGCAAATGTATCCAATCCAACATGCAGGGTGAGTTCTGCGAACTTTATTCCTTCAGATCGCAGTTTGTCCATCAGCTCTTGAGTGAAATGCAAGCCAGCAGTTGGAGCAGCAGCTGAACCGGGTGTTTGAGCATAGACAGTCTGATAACGCTCGGGATCAAAGAGTGTCTGATGGATATAAGGCGGCAAGGGGACATGTCCTGCAGTCACAAAATAATCCTCGATCGGCGCATCGAAACGTATCAAACGCTGCGGCCCAGTTAACATTGCTTTAATTTCCGCACCCGGACCATTTTCAACCACTATCTTTCTACCAGGTTTCAATCCTTTTCCCCCGACCATGCATACCCATTGAAGCGCATCTTGTTTACGGAGAAGCAGTATTTCTACCTTGCCACCCCCAGGTAATTTCTGAGCGAACATCCGTGCAGGAATCACTCGCGTTTGGTTGATTACCAGAAGATCACCCGATTTTAAGTACCTGCCGATTTCCCAAAAACGGCAATGCTCAATATCCTCATTCCTTCGATCCATGACCATCAGACGAGAATTATGACGAGGTTCTATTGGTGTTTGGGCAATAAATGACTCGGGTAAATCGTAATTAAAATCGTCCGTCTTCATAAATAGCTGCTCATACCATCATCTGATAAGTTCATATCCAACCGCCCTAGCAAGCGACCTAAAGGCCGCCCTTTTTCAGTGTGTCTAAATCTGAAGCCAAATTATCATTCATCAAACAATTTGGGTTGTGCGCTCAATCCGTCGAATTTGAATCCCAGATGATCATATGCCAGTTTTGTGGCAACCCTACCCTGGGAAGTACGTTCAAGAAAGCCCAGCTGAAGCAAATACGGTTCTACGACATCCATTATCGTATCAGATTCTTCACTGACAGAAGCAGCGATTGTGTTCAAGCCGACAGGCCCGCCAGCATATTTTTCTATGATTGTCAGCAAAACGCGCCGATCAAGATCATCCAACCCTAATTTGTCAACATTAAGCATTTCAAGGCCAGCAGATGCAACATTTATGGAGATAGTCCCATCTGCGCGCACCTGTGCATAATCCCGTACTCTTCGCAGCATC
>JAUXFJ010000169.1 GCA_030620065.1 Anaerolineaceae bacterium | reverse complement strand
AACGACGCGGGAAAAAGTACAACATATCTTCGATGTTGGATAAGCCTAACTTTTTCAAGTGTTCAGCTTGTTTGTCCCCAACGCCTCTGATAACAGTTGTGGATGCATCTAATCCAACGGTTGTATCTGCAATGGGATAACGTGATGCTTCCTGTGTGCGCTTGGCTCTCTTTGGACGTGAGACCTTGGTTTGAGCAGGGGTGATAGCTTTCTCTTGCGTTTTACCTTTGCTGGTTTCAGGCTTTTTGATTGTTGGCTCACGCCGTGCTGGATTGGGTAAACGAGTTATCTTTGGGATGCTCAACAGGTCGCCAATTTCCAATAAAGCCCCCCAACGTTCATTGATATCCAGGTCAGGATAACGCTGGAGGATCGATGTAATCGCGGGGATGAGTGATTCGGAAATCCCCTCTGCACGTGCTTCCGCTGCCCAGCTTTCCGCTAACTTCTGTAGTCCGCCAACAACAGCAAGGTTCTCATATGAGAATTCCGCTTCGAGTTTAAAGATTTTGTATAGCTTCTCTGATGATAATGGCATAGTTTATTACTCAACATTCTATAAGTGATTTTGACCAGAAATACTGCTGGACAAGTTATACCCATAATGATAACCGAATTAATCAATCAAAGGGATGTGATCCATTGATTTCTTTATATAAAATTGGACGAAATCTTTTTTAACGCTCCCACCCTGGGTTTCGGAGGGCAAACAAAATCCCGGATTGGCATATTAGGCTTCACCGGGATGAATAATTTGAATATCTCAAAAATGGTAAGGGTTTGATTAATTACTGAATAAACATTTTATATGCTTAATGATCCCATTCGGACGCTAGTGCTTATTCGATCGCGAGGATTAATTGATAATGCGCTTGACCACCTTCATGGATCTCAACTTCATGGTTTGGATAGGCTGAACGGATACGGTCAGCAAGTTGGTTGACATGGTTGTTGTTTATGTTTTCACCATAAAACAGGGTGATGCGTTCGAAATCTTCAGCTTTGGCTTTTTGAAGAAGTTGTTCACAGGCTTCTTCGATTGTTTTGGTTGAGGTAATCAACTTTCCGTTGAGAAGTGCGATTACCTGACCTTTTTTGACCTGCAAACCATCAATTTCTACACTGCGAGTGGCGGTGGTTATTTCACCGGTGTCTACTTCATCGAGAGATTCGTTCATCGATTCGACGTTTTCTTCAAAATCCCCATCTGGTACCAGGCGCAGCATGGCTGAGAAGCCCTGGGGCGCATTGACGGTTGGGATGACCTTAACCTTTTTTACCGTAACACTGGCAGCTTTTTCAGCAGCCAGCACGATGTTTTTGTTGTTGGGCAGGATGATAACTTTATCTGTAGGAAGGTTTTCGAAAGCAGCCAGAATCTCCTTGACACTGGGGTTCATCGTCTGACCACCTGTAACGATGGCTGCAACACCCAAACTTGCAAAAATCCTTGAAAGACCATAACCAGGGGAGACAGCTACAACAGCAATTTCACCCGGTTGAACGGTGGCTAATTTCAGGTTGTCTGCATTTTTCTTATTATTGTTCATCTGGTCGAGCAGGTTTTCCATCATTACTTTTTGGATGGTACCCAATGTCATCGTGTAATCGATCGGGTGATAACGATTCTCGGTGGGGACATGGATGTGCATACGGTACATGCCGTCGCCTTCACCGACCTGGATCGAGGTACCGATCTCTGATAAACCACTGAAGTAAGCTTCAAGGTCGAGAGTATTATCAGGTGTAAAGTCTATGACAACTTCGTAGTCCTGTCCGGGTTCAACCGTTTCCATTGCATTGTCCAGATTCATCTCAGAAAGAGGTTTCACCTCAGCCAGAGCAGTATCCAGGGGTTCGTCTTGCAGGAAACGAAGCATACCTTCGAATATCAATAATAAGCCTTTGCCGCCGGCATCGACCACTCCTGCTTGTTTCAGAATTGGCAGCAGGTCAGGTGTTTTTGCGACGGACACCTCGGCTGCTTCAACAACGTCGATGAGAAGCTGGTTAAGCTCATCAGTCTCATTGAGCGTTGTTTCTGCATGATTTGCCATATCTTTGATGACTGTAAGGATCGTCCCTTCAACGGGGCGCACAACACCCTTGTAGGCCGTGCTGCGGCTTTCCTGCAGGGCTTTAACGAGTAAAGGCGCATCCATGGTGTCATAATGGTCGAGGGCGCGTGCAAAACCGCGCCAAATCTGGGAAAGGATTACGCCTGAGTTTCCGCGTGCACCCATTAATGCCCCCTGGGCAATGGCGCGTGCTGTAGCACCAACGTTTGGATCTCTTTGCTGGCTGGCTTCATCAATGGCAGCCTGCATGGTAAGAACCATGTTTGTGCCTGTATCGCCATCGGGGACGGGAAAGACGTTCAAGGCGTTAACGATTTCTTGATTGGTTCGAAGCCAGGTGAGACCAGCTTCAAGAAGTATTTTCAATCCGTTTCCATCGACAGGCGACTCGAGCAATTTATGACGCTCTGTCGTACTGAGGACTGAAGTTGTCTTACTACTCATAGTACTCCTACTAATAATTTTTATTTAAGCTGCATTAATCCGGATTGCTGATGCGTAAACCACGTACGTGCACATTGACATGGCTTACCGGCAGTCCAACAGTTTTTTCGACGTTATATTTAACGGTCTTGGCAACGCTGTTGGTCAAGGATTTTATGCGCAGACCGTATTCCACAATGATGTAAATATCGAGGGTCAGGCCGGATTCATCCACACGCACCTTAACGCCATAATTGCCATCCTTTTTGAGAAACCGTTTCGTAGCCTCAATAACATTTTTGGGTGCCAGGCCTACAACGCCGTAGGAGAGGATCGCTGCTTGCCTCGCAATGGCTGCAATTGCTTCTGGCATTATAAAGATACTTCCTAGAGGGTTTGATTTATCAGTCATAGCTTTCTTTTCTCTCTGTTCTGCTTGATTCATTTAATAGGTTATGGTAGAATACTGTGCTGTTGGGCTTATAAAGGTTTGCCCAACGGAAGTTATTATAACGCAAGAAAGGATTTTGAGATGGCAAAGTGTAGTAATTGTGGGAAAGCAACAACTTTTGGACATAACCGCAGCCACTCGATGGTCGCGACCAGACGCAAGTTCCGCCCGAATCTGCAAAGGGTGACTGTTTATGAGAATGGCCGCAAAGTGCGCAAGATTCTGTGCACTCGCTGTATAAAGGCATTAACCAAAGCATATAAATAAGAACACATTCATGACACATAAGTCGCGGTGAAAACCGCGATTTTTGCTTTTAATCTGAGGGAATTGCAGCTCTCAGGGCCTGGATGCCAGCGGGAATGCCTTGAGGATGAAGGAAGATGGATGTGCCGGCAACGAAATTGCGAGCGCCAGCCTTGTATACATCCGCGATGGTATCTGCGTCAATGCCGCCATCCACCTGAATGACAGCCTTTGAACCAGTCTTATCCAGAAGGTCGCGCATGCAGTGGACCTTATCCAAACTTTGCGGGATGAATGACTGACCGCCAAAGCCCGGGTTGACCGTCATGATCAAAACCAGCTCAAACATGTGGCTGATCTCACGCAGGCAATTCACTGCTGTGCCGGGGTTGATGCTGACGCCGGGGGATACACCCAATTCACGAATGGTCTCCAGTGTGCGGTGGATATGCGGGCAGGTCTCGTAATGCACGCTGATCTGGTCAGCACCGGCTTTAGCGAAGGCTTCCAGATGCTTTTCCGGCTCGACGATCATCAGGTGCACATCCAGGGGCAGCTTGGTGAGCGCACGGCAGGTCTTGACGATCTCAGGACCGAAGCTGATATTGGGGACAAAGCGCCCATCCATCACGTCGACATGGATGCAGTCAGCGCCGCCGAGCTCACATTGGCGGATCTCTTCAGCGAGCTTTGAGAAGTCAGCGGAAAGGATGGAGGGGGAGATAGTTATGCTCATGATATTTGCCTTAGCGTGGATTAAGTGTCAGATAGATATAAAGCCAGAAAGGGATCAGCCCGAGGATTGTAGTGAAGGCGAGCAAGCCCAAGCCCCAGGTGAGCCAGTCGATGCTCTTGACGGCGGCTTGTGACTGCCCAATACTTGCAGGGGGGCTGATGTGATAGAGTCCGCTCTCGGGTTTAAGCGGCAGGGCTGCCCCGGTACGTTCTCCTGGCTTGCTGAAGGATAGAAGCACGCGCCCCATTTGGTTCGCAGTGCGGTAGCGCGCGGCGGGTTCTTTTGCCAGGACTTTCAACGTGATCTCTTCAAGCGCTTCGGGGATGGAGGGGTTCAAGCGGCGCGGGGGTAGGGGCATTTCTTCACGGTGCATGCGTGCCAGTTCGCTGGATTCGCTGTTGTT
>JAUXFJ010000039.1 GCA_030620065.1 Anaerolineaceae bacterium | reverse complement strand
GTTATTGAACGCCCCACTTTTTCGGCGACATCTTTAAGAGTAACTGGCAATGAAAGTTATTCCTTAACTAGCGATTCTTGTGTACCAGAAATCCAAAACGTTTTGGAATATATTTATTGTAACCCAAAACGTTTTGGGGGTCAAGGAATTCTTGTGCGCTTTTAACTTTTCTTTTAACTTTTTTAACTTTGCCTTGACATGAATTAACTTAACAGTATAATTTGGCCATGAAACCAGAGGCCACTAATAAAAACATTGATATTTTGGATATCAGCAAGCTTCCTTATAGAGAACAAGTATGCGCAGCCTCCTTACAGGGGATTGTAAACCGGAGCTCTCACTTACTTTTTCTGAACTATGGGTATTATGATTTGATGTAGTTAGATTCGTTGATGCTATTTGAGGTGAACATATTCATATTGTTCGAGCAGATGATTTCTTATATCTGGCAAAAAAGAACCTATCACCAAAGAAAGCGAGGAAAAATAATGCAAGAGAGATTAACTCCTAAAACGAAGTGGCTTTATGGCATCGCCGACTTGGGCATAGCACTTCTCACAGCCTCAATTCAATTCTTTTTGCTGTTTTATTACACGGATATCGCAGGGATCGACCCTGGGTTGGCTGGTACAGCCTTACTGGTAGGAAAATTGACCTGGGATGCGATTAATGATCCTCTGTTTGGTTATTTATCAGACCGAACACGCAGCCGCTGGGGCAGGAGAAAACCCTATATGTTGTTTGGAGCCATTCCTTTCGGCCTGACTATATGGCTTCTGTACTCATTACCCCCTGGCTTGGAGGGCGCTGCAGCGTTTTTGGCTGTATTGGGATCATTCCTGCTGGTGGATACCACGCAAACCCTAGTCAGTGTGCCATATTACGCCCTGTCTGCTGAATTGACCTACGATTATGACGAACGAACCTCACTGATAACGATCAGGATGATCTTTACCGTGTTGGGTTACATCCTAGGCGCAGCTGCTACAACCATGATTGCAGGGATTTTCATAAATATGGGATGGTCCAAGACCGCTGCCTATAGTGGAATGGGTGCAGTTTTTGGAATTGTAGCAATCATCACTGTGCTCGTAACAACTTTCGGGGTGAAAGAAAAACCGCGACCCGAGCTCTCCCCCTCAAAAATGCCTATCTGGCCACAGATTAAGCAAGTATTTAAGAACAAGCCTTTTGTTCTTTACATGATCATGAGTACCATCATCAGCATCAGTTTTGTGCTTTTGACAAGCCTGTTACCTTACTTCCTGACATACCAGTTGAACATGTCGGATCAAATCCCATTAATCATGCTGATCTTGTTGGGAACAATAGGTATTTTCCTTATTCCGTGGCAACATATCTCGAAGACCATGAATAAAGGCCCTGCATATGCATTAGGCCTGGCAATCGCAAGTGTGGCGATCATTTGGACATTTTTACTGCCGACAGGTCCCTCACCTCAGATCTATGGGGTTGCATTCTTGGCTGGATTGGGATTCTCAGCACAATATGTCTTTCCCTGGAGCATGATCCCGGATGTGATTGAGGTTGATCAAGCTAAGACAGGTGAGCGGCATGAAGGTATTTACTTCGGAATCAATGCTTTCTTGGGTAAGCTGACAGGTGCAATCGGTATTGCAGCCAGCGGGTGGGCACTGAAATTATATGGCTATGTTCCGGATGCTGTTCAGACAACACGTGCCTTATTTGGTATTCGGTTCTTCTTCGCAATCGTACCAGTGATTGCATTCCTGGCTGCGTTACCGCTTTTAATCTGGTATCCACTCACAAGGAAGAAACATGCCGAATTAACTGCACAGATAGGCAATTAAGGGTTAGATAAAAATCATATCACTAACATCGAGGCTTTCCAGAAAAGGACGCCTCGATATTGATTTCTTGAAACATAGCAATTTTTCACAGGCGTTGATACAGATGTCGATTCGAATGTCGATTCGAATGTCGATTCGACAGGAAAACGTGCGTTTTGTCCAAGACACACTAATACCCTGGATGTAAACACTAAGGATTGTGAGATCGAATATATTCTCGTATGGCTAGATTGTCTGCTGATACCCAAATGTCTCACCCAGTCTTAAATACCTCCCTGACTTTCCAGCACTGGATTGGGGATAGACACGTATCTGAACTTTATTAGTCTTTAACGTACTTGTTTAAAATTCACCAGGATCAAGTTTTCCTGACAGGATGCCGAAGTCTTCAGATAGTTCCTGCTGGAAAGCAGCAAACCTGAGGGATCCTCCAATTGTATCCAGAGGGTGTCTTCACTTGCCAGCCTCAGATTCTCAAGTATGAATTCATACCCTGATTCCCCATAGATTTCTGCTGAACCGGTGAGCGTATAAAAATCAACTTCATACTGTCCCAATGTCCCGCCCAAGTGTACTGTCAGCCCAGTCACCCCCTTATCCCGAAGGTCCCACACCTCACCTCCGATGATGAGCGCTTCACAGTCCAATTCCGGATGCAGCAGATCATTGCTTAAGGCCTGGGGACTGCCCTTTACAACAAAGGGCATCGGTTTTTCTGTCGCTGTCGGCGTAAATGTTGGCGTTGCTGTGGGAGTTGCGCTTGGTCTGATTGTCGGTGTGGGTGTGTGTGTGTGTGTGATAGTCGGTCTGGGTGTTAAGCTCACGATACTTGTTGGCGTCGGTGTAATTTTCATAAACGGACCAACCTGGTTCAAGCCCAGGACCCAGAAGATCACAAACAAAATGACAGCCAACAAGACCACATACAGAAAAATCTTCCATAGAGGAGTCCGCTTTCGATGTGCCATGCTCTGGATCTTGACAGGTCCTTCAGCAGGCAGATTGCGTTTTACGGGGGGGACATATTTTTTAGAAGCCATAGTTATTTGATAAAGATCTGGATATCACTTTGATCATGTTGGCTCTGCAGCCATGCTTTGAGGGCTTGTCGCTGCATGGTTAATTTGGCATCCGTTGTAAGCTTATGCTCCATATCATGCTCCAAAACCAGCACAATGTGGAAACCCAGGTCACTCTCGATGATCTGCGAATGTTCACCAACCGCAAGCGTGAAGGCTGCGTCTTCAACCGCTGGGACGTTCAAATATCCGCGCGGGAACCAGCCCAGCTCTCCACCAGTGATGGGATCATAAGTCCAGGCAAGGTCGTTAAAATCTGTCCCGGAATTCAGGCTAGTTAAAGCGGATTGCGCACCTTCGCTGGTATAGGCGAATATTTGTTGGGCATGTATCTGTTCAACCGCATCAGGTATAGAAGCAATTATTTGATCGCGCTGCCAGGTCGCAGCAATTGCCAGGCGCATGGCAGCCTCAAATGCCGCTGGATCATAGCCTTGTTCAGTTTGCCAGATGGCTAAAGCCTCCTCGCCGCCCATCTCAGCAGCCAAATCACTAATTCTCTGAGCCAGGAGTTCATCCGAGACATCAAAACCAGCCTCGTGAGCAGCCTGAGCGAGTAAGGTCTGATCAACAAGATCGTTCAAAACAATAGTCCGCACTTCTGCGTCGCTGGGTAAGCTCTCACCAAGGCTCTCAATCGCCTGTTTGTATCGAGCGACTTCACCTTCATAAAAAGCCAAAGGTATACCCATACCGTTTACCAGCGCCGCCAAAGGTTCGGTGGTAGCTGTCGGTATCTCAGGGCGTGCGGTCGGACTTGGTTCAGTAAGACTTGGACTGATAGTACTGGTATTTTGCCCATTACAGCCAGTTAAACCCCATGAAGAAATTGAGATGCTAATTACAAGTAAGCCAATCCATAAACGCTTATCTCTAAAGATCATGTCCTTCATTATACCTGCTGATGTAAAAAATACCACCCAAAACTAGCAAAACATTTATGTAATCCAATAAATGTGATAATTTGCTTTCGTAACTGATTTCATCTACAGACTGATCAATTCATAGCCAAAACAAACAGCTCTACCAGATTCCACACAGTATTAAAAATAAAAGAGGACGGGCTTAGCCCGTCCTCACTGTTAAAAATGTTACTTCTAGTACCCCATACCGCCGCCGGGTGGCATTGGTGGCATTGGTGCTTCTTTCTCGGGGATGTCGGTAATCAAAGCCTCAGTGGTCAGGATCATAGCAGCGATTGAAGCTGCATTCTCGAGAGCGCCGCGTGTCACCTTCGCAGGATCAATCACGCCGCCTTCAACCATGTCAACATACTCTTCAGTGAGCACGTTATAGCCTATGAGATTATTCTTGTTGGCAGCTTGCTTCTGGCGTACATTCGCGACGATCACAGGGCCATCTTTACCGGCATTCTCAGCGATCTTGCGCATCGGGATTTCAAGTGCATTGCGAACAATATTGACGCCGATCTGTGCATCGTCATTATCCATCTTCAACTTTGCAATATCCTTCATGGCATTGATCAATGCAACACCACCGCCAGGGACAATACCTTCTTCAACCGCAGCCCGAGTCGCAGAAAGGGCATCTTCAACACGATGTTTCTTTTCTTTCAGCTCGGTCTCAGTTGCAGCACCCACACGGATGATGGCAACGCCACCGGAGAGTTTTGCAAGCCGTTCTTGCAGTTTCTCGCTGTCGTAATCACTGGTGGTGTTATCAATTTCAACACGGATCTGTTCAATACGTCCCTTAATAGCAGCCTTATCGCCCTTACCACCAATAATGGTCGTATTATCTTTATCGGTCTGAACTTTTTCAGCCTGACCAAGATCTTCAATGGTAGTGGTTTCCAGCTTGCGGCCAGTCTCTTCCGAGATCACGGTGGCACCAGTCAGAATAGCAATATCCTGAAGCGTGGCTTTTCTGCGGTCGCCAAAACCGGGGGCTTTGACAGCAATCACGTTCAACATACCGCGCAGTTTATTGAGTACGAGTGTAGCTAATGCCTCACCGTCGATATCTTCGGCAATGATCACCAGGTCACGCTTCCCAACCTGCACGAGTTTTTCCAGCAAAGGAACAATATCGGTTGCAGCAGAGATCTTCTTGTCATGCACAAGCAGATAAGGTTCTTCAATTACTGCTTCCATGTTCTCGGGGCTGGTGATGAAATAAGGGGAAATGTAACCACGGTCAAACTGCATACCTTCAACATATTCTGTTTCGAAGGCTAAACCGCGCGATTCTTCAACAGTGATAACGCCATCTTTACCAACTTTATCCATCACATCAGCAATTAATTCGCCAATTTCGGTATCTTGTGCTGAAATAGTGGCGACGCTGCCAATCTCTTCCTTAGTGGTGATATCAATAGACTGTTTGCGGATCGAATCGGCAACTGCTTTTGAAGCTGCCTCGACGCCGCGCTTGAGCAGCATGGGGTTTGCCCCAGCCGCCAGGTTCTTGAGACCCTCGGTCACGATAGCGTGCGCCAACACAGTCGAAGTGGTAGTACCATCACCAGCAATATCGTTGGTCTTTGTGGCAGCTTCTTTAATAAGCTGAGCGCCCATGTTTTCAAATGGGTCTTCTAATTCTATTTCCTTCGCAACGGTTACACCATCGTGGGTGATCGTGGGTGAACCAAACTTGCGGTCTAAAGCAACATTACGGCCCTTCGGACCAAGCGTGGTTGCAACTGCATTCGCCACAACATCGATCCCTTTCTTTAAGTAACGTCGCGCTTCTTCAGAAAAAACTAATTGTTTAGCCATAAATTCTACTCCTTAGATGATTAACTATTATTTCTCGGTAAATATTGCGAGCACATCACTCTCGCGTAAAATCAACAGTTTCTTGCCATCATATTTGATCTCGGTGCCAGAATATTTGGCAAACAATACGACATCGCCTTTTCCCACATCCATGGGCACTCGCTCGCCTTTATCGTTGCGATCGCCAGGGCCAACAGATAGTACATTACCCTTTTGGGGTTTTTCCTTTGCGGTTTCGGGAAGGACGATACCTCCTGCAGTGACCTCTTCTTGCTCAATAGGTTCAACCACGAGGCGGTTTCCTAGGGGTTTGATCGAAATTGCCATACTTACCTCCATATATTTTTTTTCAATAGTTTCAAAGTTTAGCACTCTTAATAAAAGAGTGCTAAAGCAATTCTTATAATACATGCCTTAAGAACATAAGTCAAGAGATTTTAATTGAATCTTATAAAACATTTACAGTTCCCCCCTAGTCTATTGATATGCAAATATCTTCACCTGCTTTAACGATACCCATGATGGTTGGGTCGTCAGCATATTTCTCGCGGATCTGTGCAAACACTTCCATAGCGGTAACACAATAATCATCACCCGGACGATGCAGCCCGGACAGAACCGAGCCATAGGTAAAATAATATACGACTGTATTATCGCTCAGCGGCAAGCCTTCAATAGCCACCATAGGGTCAGTTTCCGGGTTGCACTCCCGAACTTCGCAGCTTTCTTCAGCTGTACAACCTTCCACAGCGCATTGCAGCGCAGGTATAGCTCCCTCATAGTTACGTGATTTGTGGTAGATCAAACCCAGCTGCCCATACACGTCCGGACTGTAAGGATTGAACATCAAAGCTTTATAGACATTGCGAGAAGCGGCAAAGAACTCACCATCCCGGGCGTAAGTGTTGGCAATAGCCAAATATGGGATTGGGTCCTTGATGCCCAGCTGCTCATTCAGGTTTGCCGCCATGGCAAAATATTCTAAAGCCTGGTCATATAGCTGCAGATGGCGGTAGACCTTCCCTACTGAAATATAAAGAAAGGTCAGGTTGGGTGTGATCTCGATCGCTTTCTTATATTCCTGGATCGCCAAATTATATTCACCCAAGGTTTCATAAGTATAAGCCTGAATACGGTGCACATCCATCAGGCTGGGGTCGCGTTCTACGGCTGCCTGGATATACTGCTGTGCCTGCACCCACTTCAACTGGTCAACCAATATCTCGGCATAATAAGCCAGTGCAAGGGTATTGGTGCCATCCAGCTGTAAAGCCAGCACGACTTCAGCTTCCGCTTCATTTAATAGAGCTTCCGATTTCTCGCCAGCTAATGCCGGGTTAGCATTCCAATTCAACACAAAAGCTCTGACCGCTAGCACCGAACTATCCCTGGGTGCCAATTCCTTCGCCTTATCAATTGCGGTCATTGCATCCGTCAGGCGTGCCTTACGTTCAGCATCGGTCGTCAACAGGCTGGACGAGTAGGTTTGCACGCGCGCCAACTCTACATAAAGAGCAGGATCGTTTGGATCAACCTCGGTTGCTTTTTGAAAAGATTCAATCGCCTTATCCAGACTGCCAGCCATGAAGTGTGTATTCCCCTCGACAACGTAAGAATAGGTTGTGCGTGTTGGCGTATGGGTTGGCATGAAGGGTGCCTCGATGTCACCCCTGGCATATGCGCGTAAAATGGCCAGAAAGGCTACAATCAAGACCAGAAGCACTAAAATCCGGTAGGGATTTGCGCGTCTGGGTTGTTTACGAAAAGTGGGCTCTTTACCTTCAAGATACATAAGTTTTAAGGTGTAGGTATTGCGGTTGGCTCTGTTTCCACAGTAGCTTCTATTGTCGCGGTTGGAGGGTTGGCCAGGTTTGCCTGACAGATGCGGATGATTTCTTCCGCATTGTAAGCTGATGTTTCATCATCTGGTACACCCTGGATAAGGGCTTGAGCAACTTGGATAGCTTCATTGCAGCGATTAACCTTTGCCAAAGCCAAGCCATAGCGGCTGTAGATTTCCATCACACTAACGCTGTACTCCAATGGCAAACCGACCACAACAACACCTTCATCCGTAGCCCCGCCGCGTACCGCCAGCTCAAGGTGTGCGATCGCTTGGTGATACTGCAGGTCACGGTAATACATGGAACCCAGATTACCGTGCAAGAATGGGTTGGCCGGGTCGTCTTTAACTGCCTGCGCAGCATACTGCACCGCTTTTGCAAATTCACCAATACGGGCATAGACTCGGGATATGTAAAAATTTGGGTCAGGGTCGGTGGGGTTAAGTGCATAGGCTTTGGTAAACTCAAATACCGCTTGGTCGAATTCCTCCAGGGCAACATAATTACGACCCAGTGCCAGGTGCAGCTCGGCGATATTATCATTGATCTGCACTGCTATTTCCAATTGCTCAACCGCTTCAGTGTAATTGCCGGTGATCTCCAAAACAAACCCCCTGGCCCAACGTGTCTCCAGTAAATTCGGGCCCATCGCCATAGCAGTCTTGGATTCTTCAATTGCCAGGTTAACTGTACTGATCTCGCCCAAGCCTTCTGCTACACGCGTTGCCAAAATATCAGCATAAATTGCGTGAGCAAAAGCGCTGTTTGCCTCAATATCAATTGCCTGCTTGATATTCACTTCTGCTTCGAGATACTCCCCCAGCGAAGCTTTTGCCCATGCTAAGATGGCAAATGCTTGCGAGTAATTCTTATTCAACAGAATTGCATTTTCAGCATTAACCTTGGCTTCTTCGTATGCACCGGTGTAAATCTGCAGTTTAGCCAGATTTATATAATTCATCACGTTTTGAGGATCCGCATTGATAGCTTGTTTGTACGAATCCATAGCTGAAGTGAATTTTCCCTCTGCTGAAACACCTTCCGCTTCAATTTCGTAAGATACCGGATCACGCGTTGGTGTAGCCGTTGGTACAAACGGCGGAGGAATGGTCGGCACAACCACAATATTTAAATAGACAAAGAAGCCTATCGCCAGCAAAAGAAGGGCGATCAACCAGGGACTCGATCGCTTGCGAGGCCGCTTCATTGACAACTTACTCCCACGTAGATACATATTAACATCATATCATCAAGGTTTTATCAGCGTCAAGGTTGGGAATTTCAACAAAAGGCATAATAAGCTATATGTCTCTGAAAAGAGATTATCTGCTTTCCTAATTTAACGCTAACCCTATGTCTTCCCAGTCTTGTCAGGATGGATACTATCCGATACAATCAACCCATGCGCGTGGATATCTTCAGTCTCTTTCCCGAAGTCTTCCAACCTTATCTTGAGATCAGTATCCTCAAGCGCGCCATCCAATCCGCCTTGCTTGAAGTAAAAACGTATAATATCCGCGATTGGGCTTTTGACCGGCACCATACCACAGATGACGCGCCCTATGGCGGAGGTGGGGGTATGATCATGAAGCCTGAACCTATCTTCAGCGCGGTCGAATCCGTTCTAGGCGCACCGCCAGATTGTCCGGTGATTCTGCTGACACCCCAAGGTCAGCTTTTTAACCAGCCGATGGCTTCCGAATTGGCATCCTACGAACACCTTGCCATGATATGCGGACGCTATGAAAGTGTGGATGAACGCATCCGCGAACACCTGGTCACGCATGCTATCTCAATCGGCGATTACGTACTAACCGGCGGCGAGCTCCCTGCCCTAGTCGTTTTGGATGCAGTCGCGCGTCTCCTCCCCGGCGTACTGGGCGACCCGCAAGCTACGTCCGACGATTCCTTCTCATCAGGTTTGCTCGAATATCCCCACTATACCCGTCCGCCCGAATTTCGCGGCTGGACTGTGCCAGAAACCCTGCTTTCCGGAAACCACGCTGAACTGAAACGCTGGCGCAGACAGCAGTCACTTCTCCGCACCCTCAAGCTTCGCCCAGACCTTCTCCCCAACGCTAATCTGAATGATAAAGAACGGGCTTTTCTTGAAAATTATCCTGACGGGAATTCTAACAACAAATGAAGCCCATACCCTCTCTATTATCTACTCACTTAATCAAATCTATTTGATCAAACATAGGAGACAACATGAAAAAACTTAATTATGGAAAGTTATTTTTACTCGGTTTTGGTTTTTTTGGCGTCAGCGTCATCTGGAGCACCTATAATGCCTTTGTGCCGCTCTTCCTGGCAAATAAATTCGATATCAGTCCAGGCTGGATCGGCTTTT
>JAUXFJ010000122.1 GCA_030620065.1 Anaerolineaceae bacterium | reverse complement strand
CCAAGCGCGATCAAACTCAATAGCATACTAAAGGCGCGTGATGAATCGGTAATCTTCTCAGCAACAATATCCGCCTTGGAAATGACATTTGCGTCAAGAGCGTCCAAAAACTGGTCCATTGCCCGGATCGCGAGATTCCAGCTCTGGGAAATTTCAGCAGTAATAAGCGCTCGGCTTAATTTGTTAAATGTCACGCCTAGCATAGCTAGTTCATTCTTCAAAGATACATTAGTAGGCATTAGGAATTTCTCCTCTTGATCAGATATGTCTTACAAATTAGATAATAATATTTTAAAACACCAATCCCAGATAAACCCTTCGTTTGTTCTTCTTTCGAATTATCTGAACGCAAAAATATTCGATGTATCAATTCCTATTAAATTTCGGGTTTATCAATTAATCCGCCGCGCGTCACATTCAAGACTTCCACAGCAGCATCTTCATCCGTATGGGATGCTTCCTGCACAACACGGCAGACCCCCCAGGCTTTCTCTGCCAGCTCAAGCACGGTATGGCGGGTATCTGCTTCAAGCATCAAACGGAATTTTGGTTCGGTGCCCGAATAACGCAAATTCATACGCGTTAATCCCGGCAGATCCGCTTTGATGGCAGCAGTCATCTCTTTAAGCACTTCGTTTTTTTCAAGGTCAGGCTTGTTCTCAACATAAGCTGAAGCGATCACTTGAGGATATTTATGAATGCTTTCTGCGAGCGCGGCTAAGGAGCTATCACGAGAATCAAGATAAGCTCGGATCATATATAATGCCGTGCGGATTCCGTCTCCTGTGTTATGTTCACCATCCATCAGGATAATATGACCAGACTGCTCACCACCCAAGCCAAGCTTGCTTGTGGCGGCCTCCTTTGCCCTGAGCTTGACCAGCTCTTCCGTGACGTACTTATCTCCAACCGGTGTCTCGATGAACTGAATCCCTCTTTCAGCAAAATAATTGGCCAGCGCACCATTAGCCATATTCGTTGAAACGACTGTATGGCCTAATAAACGCCCCTGCTCGCTCAGATAGGTAGCCAGAATGGCTAGCATATGATCACCATCCACCAAGTCACCCTTTTCATCCACAAAGATCACCCGGTCAGCATCGCCATCGAACACAATCCCAAAATCAGCACCATATCGACGGATAAGGGCTGCCATATCTTTCGGATAGGAGCGTACATGCTCCGAGCCAGCCTCATTATTAATGTTTGTACCAGTTGGTGAAGCATTGATCGTCACCACATTTGCACCCAGGCGCGAAAAACACTCGGGTGCATACCAGGATGCTGCCCCATTAGCACAGTCTAACACAATGGTCAGCTTATCCAGCCGCAAGCCATTATGTTCATCAACTAAATCATCAACATAAAGCTCACGCATATCCGAGCCATCAATACTGCGCCCATAATCGCCGGAATGCATCGATTCCAGCAACATTTCACTGTCAATCAGCGCTTCAATAGCAAGCTCTACATCTTCGCGTAGCTTCTTCCCCTCGCGGTTGAAGAACTTGATCCCGTTCTCATCCACAGGGTTATGTGAAGCCGAGATCACAATGCCAGCATCCGCACCTAACTTCTTTACCATAAATGCCACGCCAGGCGTCGTGATGACACCCAAATTAATAACTGTTGCCCCACTAGCAAGCATTCCGCCAGTTAACGCACTCTGCAGCATCTGGCCTGATTGGCGTGTATCTCTGCCGATCACAAATGTGGGTCGTGTCTTTGAGGAGAGAGCCAGAACACTTCCGGCTGCATATCCTAGTTTTAGTGCAAAATCAGGCACCAATGGATGGCGTCCCACCCGCCCTCTAATACCATCCGTACCAAAATACTGTCGCTTTTTCATAATGTTGGCTACCTGATCAGCTGAGCATTCTAACTCAGATCTGATCGCTCCTTTTATTCATTTGATGATAATATCTGCAAGAACCGGCAAATGGTCAGAAGCCTGGCGCGCCAACTTGCTGTTTTCAATCCAGCACTCATAACCGGCCAGCCGTTCCGCTGGTGAGAAGAAGATATGGTCAACCATACCAGCCTTAGCGTGCGTAGGTAGATCATTCTTAGGGATCAACCTTACAAAACCAAGTTCCTGTTCAAGAAATTGCTCGATGCAATATTCGCTTGGGTTGGCATTGAAATCACCCATCAAGAGCAGGGGATGGCCAGCATCAATGATGTGTCGCTTTACTAAATCCAAAACCCGTTCCAGTTGATGATAGCGTGTGAGACGCGCTGCATCGATAATATCAGGTTTTGATGTTGGCGGTCGCTCACCCACCAGCGTTGTTAGATGTAAATTTAAAACATAAGGATATGGTGCACGTTTGATCCGTCCCAATATCACAAAGCGCGGGTCGCTGTCCCGATTGCCCTCGTATAAAGTTGGTTGAAAGATCGGGATATTGCGCGGAACACCTCCCTTGCCTACATCGCCCAAACGCGAAAATGGCCAGCGTGAAAACATAGCATTTCCCGTTGACCAATCCCACCAATCCTTGAATAGCCCGTCAACCAGGGTGTCTTTCTTGACCTGCATGTGCTTCTTCATCGAAAGCGTTTCACCATAGGAGAAGTTTTCATAATCTCCCGCTTGACGGATGTGCTCGACCATACTGTGCAAGATCCCATCAGCATCAGTATACTGGACAACTTCCTGCACACATAAGATATCCGCTTTCATCTTTATGATCAGAGTCGTCATCGCTTGGCGCTGCTCTTCTGAAATGCAGCCAACGGTGCCCTTAAACTGCTTTGCCCCACCGCCAATGTTATGCGTCATCACCCTGAAGCTCCCTTGAGGTGCCGGTGTCACAATCTGCCTCCTATGTGCGATCTTGCACAAAGCTTCTTCTCAATTGCTAATCCTGATTGGATGTAATTTATGCTAAGCATACTATTAGAATTATACCAACCAAAACCCGATGCATTTCCAGATTCAAGCCTTTAATACGCCCATGGTAAAAATCATTTACATCATTAAAAAGAAGTATTCAAATGCCCGATGAAGAATATCCCAAGGAGTCTTAAAGACCCGCCTGGGATACTTCTTCAAGTTTTCAGTTTTTTATGAAAGCCCAAACAATATATAGTAAATAACCGCTTGCTTATACCTTCGTTATCTTTCCCCTTATCCACAGTCACTAAGAGTTACATTGTCTTTGGAAGACGGTCTCTGATTCGCCCGTTGTGTCTGCTTCTTCCGCTCCCAAGCATCCTGCAATGCCCACATTCCCAATGGGTGTATATAACTGATCGCTCTGGCGCTGTTATCCACGCTGAGCGCCTCAGATGTCTGAAACTATATCCCAAAGTCCCAGTAAGCTATCTTATATATCCCTTCAACCGTCACAAAAGCTTCATCCTTAAAGCCTTCCTGCAACATATTCTTCTATCCTAATCCTAATAACATCCCGCCCTGGAATACCACAAACGCCATCAGCCAAGCCAGGAGCAATTGCCCAATAATGCTAAACCATGTCCACTTGGCACCTAGTTCTTGCCACTCAGCAGCAATGGCAACCATACAGGGAGTATAGATGAGAACAAAGACCATAAAGGCCAGCGATGCTAGAGCTCCATGTCCGCCGCTGGAAATTTCAAAACCGTTCTGCACAGCCAGCATCAGTCCAGTGGGTTCCGCCTCTTCTTCTTCCTCAAACAGATTAACACCCACGATGAGAGGAAGTGATTTAATCGTATCTCCTGTGGCACTGACGAAGCTGGTGATAATTTCCCATACGTCTTCAACGAAGGTGGTCGGCTCGGCTTCTTCCTCGGCTTCTTCCACACCGTATACCTGAGCCATGGTGCTGACGACTACTTCCTTAGCCACAAAGCCTGTGACCAACGCGCTGCTGGCCTCCCATGAGTCGAATCCCAAAGGGGCAAAAACGGGTGCGATTGCACCACTCATTGTCGCGAAGGCACTGTTATTCACGTCTGTGTCAGCAAAGGAACCCTCACCATTCATAGGAATAGCGATCAGCAGCCAAATGATGATGCTGGTAGCCAGGATAACGGTCCACGCCTTGTGGACGAAAGCACCGGTGCGTTCCCATATATGAAACCAGAGGCCTTTCAAAGTTGGCAAGCGGTACGGAGGCAGTTCCATCACAAAGGGAGACAGCTCTTTCCCTTTAAAGAGGCTGTTCTTTAAAATAATACCCAACACAATAGCAGTAAGAATACCAAGTAGATACAAACCAAAAACTATCGTACTGCCGTTATCAGGGAAAAAGATAGCTGCAAAGAGTACATACACTGGCAGCCGCGCTCCGCAGCTCATAAATGGTACCAGCAAGCCGGTGAGAATGCGATCTTTTTCATTCTCCAGGGTGCGGGTGGCATAAAGGGCTGGCACAGTACAACCAAAACCTACCAGCATGGGTAAGAAACTTTTACCGTGCAAACCCAAGGCATGCATCAACCGATCCATAACGAAAGCAGCGCGCGCCATGTAACCTGAGTCTTCCAAAAGAGCCAATGCCAGATAAAGGAACATCAGAACTGGCACAAAGACCAACACGCCGCCAACACCGGCGATGATGCCATCCACAAACAGGTTCTCTATCCAGGTTCCACCTATGCCAATGCCCCCCAAAATTGCTACCACCCAATTGGTGAGCGGCCCACCAATGACACCGTCCACCCAGTCAAGATAGGGAGCCGAAACGTCAGCGGTCAATTTGAAGACCACCCACATGGCAAACAGAAAGATGGGGATACCTAACAGACGATGTGTGACGACCTTGTCGATTTTATCCGAAAGACTCAAGCGATCAATTTTAGGCCGCGTCACAACCTCACGAAGCATGCCATGTATCCAGCCGTATCGGTGGTCAGCGATAACAACATCTAAATCATCACCATAAACCTCTGTCAAATGATCGATGCTCTTCTGCGCCTCCGCTAATAATGTCGCGCCACCCTCTATTTCCTTCAAGCTGGTTTGGATACCCATGTCCTGCTCTATCAATTGAATTGCCAGCCAGCGTTCTGGGAAACGCTGCTGGATGGCAGTATGTTTATCCATTTCTCTTTGGAGACGTTCGATTTCCTCCTCGACTTCACGTCCATAGTCAATTACAAAACCCGCCCGTCGGGCGTAAGCTAATTTGTGTGTACTCATGCTGTCTCCTTCAGCCTGTTCAGGCTACTATCCTGCTCTGTTGCTTCGATCATAGCGTTTTTCAATTGGTCGATTCCTTCCCCTTTACTGCCAACGGTGCGGACCACTGGCGAGCCTAGAGCCTGACTCAACATCTGCTGATCAATCTTGAGACCACTCGATTCAGCCATATCCGACATATTAAGGACAATCACTACAGGAGCTCCCATCTCTAAAATTTGGACAGCCAGATAAAGGTTGCGCTCCAGGTGGGCAGCGTCCACGATAGCCGCTACCACATCTGGTCGTTCATCAATTATAAAATCTCGGGCAATGACTTCCTCCGGTGAAAAAGCACTCAAGCTGTAAGTGCCCGGCAGGTCAATCACCT
>JAUXFJ010000029.1 GCA_030620065.1 Anaerolineaceae bacterium | reverse complement strand
TGCTTACGAAATGCTTTATAAGATCTGGCGTTCATCTTTTGCCTGTCTCCCCTCGCTTATTCCTGATTATATCTCTCTTAGTATTACTTTAATTGGTGAGAGCAAACCCAGTCTCACGCCCCATTTCATCCCACTCATCGTCCACGGTCTGCTAAGCACACCCCAATCTGAATCAAAGCTCATAGACGATTGTTTTAATATCTTTAGCCACACGGATACAGATGCGCAAATATTGAGTTTGAAATATCTTGTCCAGTCTGGATATTCTGAACCGGTAAAAGGACTTGCGGAAAACTACCTTAGATTAAAAGAGAATTTGTCAAGTTTCTCAAACACCCTGGTTATGTTTGAACAATCTGAGCATAACCCCAAAGATCAGATAACCTTTACTGGTACAAATGCTTTTGAAAATGTTCAAACGCTACAAAGATTGGCAAACCTATATCATTTTGCTGGTCAACCGCAAAAATCTAGTGAGATATTCTCCTATGCGGTTGAAACTTTAAAACAAAGCCAGTCCCTGCTTTATTACAACATTGCGCTTGAATCCTCCAGCTATGATCCACTCAATGCGAAAAAAGCCTGGTTGAACGCTATCAATAATGATCCTCAAAATAGTCAATTAAAATCGGAATTCGCCAAATTCTTAATTGATCAAGAGTGCCTTGAAGAGGCGAATGATTTATTGGCGCAGATATCAGATTCAGCTGCTGCAAAATTCTTGGCTATACAAAACCCCGACCTGATCTACCTAGAAGAATCAATTGAGGTGGACACTGCGGCTATCGTTAATGAATACGTACTCAAACAAACAAATACAAATTCGGCATTGGTTAATGAGCTCAATAAAAAGCCGATTTTACTTACAGCCATCTCCATTTTGAAGGAACATAAGCAGTTTCGTTCGGCATTAATCCTCATTAATAAACAATTAAGTGATGACCCAAATGACATTGAGCTCCTTAATCTCGCTAGCGACCTGAATAAACGCTTAGGCAATATGGATCAAGCGATTGACCAAGCAGCACTCATTCATGCACTTAACCCACAAGATCCTGCTAGAAAAAAAGAGTTGGCTTCTTTATACGAACAAACTGAACAATGGAAAAAAGCGTTCGAACTGCACAAATCATTGATCATGGATTCACCTGCTCCACCGCGCGAGGATCTCCTGACCTATGCAAACACTGCAGTTGCAGCAGGAGATCCTGAAATTGCCATTCCGATCTGTCAGAACTTCCTTAATCAAAACCAGCTTGACGGTGAAGCCCTGGTAACCCTCAGTAATGCGTATATTAAACAAGGAGAAGAGTCAAAAGCCATCGAGCAGATGGAGCGTGCCGCCTCCATTGCCCCAGAAGAACCCAGCAGCTGGTTAGCATTAGCGAACGCCTGGAGCCACTTAGGTTTTCACGATCGTGCTTTGGATACCTTACACAAAGCCCAAAGTGCCATCCCCGAACATCCTCAAGTCCTCCTCGCATTAGGTAAGGCATATCTAGATAACAACTTGGCTGCAGATGCACTCCCAGTTCTGAAAAAGGGCTATAAATTGGATCCTGACGATCCTCAGATCAGGACCTATCTGGCGAAATCCTTCCACGCACTCGGTGACATCAAAAAAGCCTGGTCTGTCTTAGAAGGTCTGGAAGATCATTTTACCGAAGATCCGCGACTTGCACTAATCCTCGGGCAGGTCCTGAGAGCCTTGAATAATAATTACAAAGCGCTGCCTATCTTAAAATTCGCGTATCAAACCACCCATAATGAAGAAGCACTTCTGGAATACATATATTTACTGCTCGCAACCACGACAAAAGCACAGGTTGTGGACGATCCCGAATTCAGAGTTCGGGACGAATTAGAAAAGCTGCTTCTTCCACTTGCTGAACAGTGCAATACATCCGAACAACCTTTCAAATTACGCCTGCTCCTTGCAGATGTCAAGTGCGTTTTAGGATCCATGCAAGAAGCTCACGCGGGTTATTTGGAATTATTAAATGAACCCAATGCAAAAGCACCAGAAACTTATTACCATATTCAATTTGGCATTGGCAAGACTGCGCTTGCACTGAAACTCAACGAAATTAGCTTGGCAGCCCTGCAAGAAGCAGTCATGATCAAGCCGGATAAAGTTGAGATCCGCCATACCCTCGCAGAAGCTTATATGATATCGGAACTCACAAATGAAGGTTTAAATAGCGCAAAAGCTGCCTTGCAGATCGCACCAAATGATTTGGGAAATATACTCTGGTTCACCCAGTTTATGATCAAAAATGGTCGAAACCAACAGGCGATACTATCACTGAAAAATGCCATCCGTATTGCACCGGGGCAGCGTGAGCTCTATATAACCTTAGCCAAAACTTATGTGTCATTGGGAGACCATGCAGCCGCAAAATCCATCATTACCGAATTGACCAATTCCGAGGATATCTCCTCGAAAGACATGCATAATGCTGCTAATATTCTCTACCAATTAAACGATGTCGTAGAAGCAGTTAAGGTCTTGAAAGGCGCTCTTCTGAAAGATCAGCAACCTGAGTTTGCAGTACTGCATGACCTTACCCATTCCTTACAGATGATTGGCGAATCAGATAGTACTTTAGAGCTGATTAGAGAATACGAAGAAAGTTTCATGAAAGACCCTCGCTTCCCAGCTTTAAAGTCAGATATTCTAGCGCTAAATCTTCAATATGGTGAGGCCTTGGACTGCCTTCATCCCATATTGAAAAAGATGGAATATACAGATGTCCTTTTCAATATTGAGAACGCTTCGCAAGGTGATCTGCGGGATCATGATAATGCAGATTACTCCCATGCAGGTATATATTGGCGTGCAGCTCAGCTAGAACGCGCTATGGGTGACCTCCTTCAAGCACAGAAATACGCTGAACAGGCATTAGGTGCTTGCCCCACGCAACTTAAATACTTGAAATTATCTGCTGAACTCGCATTTGAAATGCTTCAAAAGGAAAAATTGCAGTCCCTCATAGAGAGAATGATGAGTGCGATAAATGAGCTGCCTGCCTCGCAAATCGGACCGTATACTGAAATCATTTGTATGCGCTGTGAATTAGCCACATTGGAAGATGATCATGAGACTGCATCTAAACTTTTCGACCAACATTTATCAAATCTCCCATCGACACCCCGCAGTTTAGCGCTGCAAGCCCAATTGGCTAATTATTATAATGAAAAGAAAATCGCTGATACCTACTTCTTGGAAGCGCAAGATATGTTCACATCCTTGACCGAAAACCAAAAAGGTTATGCTGAATCTATTTCTGAGCGCTTCACATCAATCTGGAATGGACTTGCACTTGCCGAAGCTGCAATGAAGCTACAGAAGTGGAATACCGCATTTGAGAAGTTCCAACAAGCAATATGCGTAATTCAAGTAAATCCTTTGGTCAACATGCTTTTTGCCAAAGCAATGCTGACTTCTTTTCAACATCAGCATACTTGCCAAGCACTAAAAATTGTTAAACATGCCCCAGGTGAAGGCCTTCTAGACCAAAGCTGTCAAAAGCTCTTCGAAGAGCAGCTCTCAATTGCTGGTCGTTTCATTGAACCCAAGATCATAGATCCCCTTCGAATCAAAGCACAAGCAACCTTCGCCGGACATTGGTCTGATCATAATAGAGTGGAAGAATTTGTCAAAGATCCAAAAGATGCCGCGGCTATCTTACCACTACTTGAAAACGCAAATGAGATTTCCCGGATTCTTGGTGCTTATCCAGATGACTTTGACGTATTGCTTCAATATGCGATTATCCTTATGGGTACCGACCAAAACAAGTGTAGAGAAATCGTAAGAAGGCTCATCGAAATCGATACGGCATATCCACCTCTCCATGCCCTCCTTGCTTTATGTAGTCCAGATGATAACTTCATCGCTACCAACTCCATTGAAACTGCACTTGAACTCTGGCCAGCAGAACCTGAGTGGCATGCATTCGCTGCTCAGTTATATGTTCAAGATGGACAATATAACTTATCTGCCCAACATTTGGAAAAAGCTCTCGAGATTCAACCTAATGAGCCATCTTATTGGGAATTATTAGGCGAAGTTAAATTGAGAGAAAAGGATTTCAATGCAGCCAAGACATATTTTTCCAAAGCTTGTAAAATCTTTCCAGATAATCCTGAAGCCTTATTATCATTAGCTCAAATCAATAAAAAACTTGGCGAATACCAAAGCGCAGTTACCTGCTTAGAGGAAGCAAACGAGTTGCAGCCTACCAATATCCAAGTCACAGAAATGCTAGCGAACACACTGCTCGAAAAAGGTGATGCTGATGGCGCTATGCAGAAAGCCAAAGAGCTCCTCAGTATGGATGTATCAAATGTCACCGCATATTTAGTCTATACAAAGGCGTTGCTCCTTAATAACCAATCTGATGAAGCTCAAAAATTTATTGAATCTGCATTAGTAAAATTACCAGACTCGATTGAATTGAAGATTGAACAGATAAACTTTATCCAAAAGACCCAAGGCGTCAATGCAGCACTGCCCCATTTAGTTGAATTGACCAATCAGCATCCTGATGACTCTCTAGTGCTCTACACCCTTTCCTCATTGCTGATTGAATCAGGCCGCACGGATGAAGCTGCAAGAGTCATCCATCATTCGCTGCAGCTAGATCCCGATCAACCCCAAGTCCATCTCCAGCAAGGACGCCTGAATAGGAGAAGGGGAAATCTGGACCAAGCAATCGCAGATTTAAGCACTGCCATTGCACTTGACCCAAGTCTGGTGAATTCATATATCGAGTTAGGTAAGACATATCAAGAACGCCGAGAGCATCCTCAAGCAATACAAATCTATAAACAAGCTTCTCAAGTGGTCTCGGATGACCCCCGACCCTATTATCACGCAGGTTTAGCCCTAAAAGAGTGTAAAGACTATAAAAATGCTGAAACGATGCTCAGGCAAGCTGCTCGATTAGCACCAAAAGATGCAAACGTCCGCCGCCAATTAGCTGCAGTGGTTGCATTGAATCTTGTCCACAACCTTCAGGAGGCATCACAAACCAATGAAAAATCCTAACGTATCACCTATTGATTACAATCATGCCGTAAAACGTCCTTCATTCCTGAAGATCGTGACTACAGCCCTTGAGGTCAAAGAATACCAATTCGCACGTCAGGCTTGTTTGAGCTGGTTAGCGAATTTTCCTGGGGATTTATACATCAGTTATCTGCATGCAAGGTCTTTAGCCTTTCTAAAAGAGACAGATTCCAGTATTACCTTATTAGAGAAAATCTGCAACTATGACCCTGAATTTATTGAACCCCTCTCTCTGCTCACGGAATTAACTAAAGATGAAAGTAATAAAACCAACAACACCCAAGCTATGCTATTTTACCTTCAAGGCCGTCCTTTGCAAACAGACATGCCTTCAGATTGGTTAAATGATCTCGCACAGGCACGTCAAGCCTATGAACAAAACCATCTCTCTTTGGCAGAAGATCACATCCGCAAAGCTCTAGCCTTTAACCCTACAACACCTCTGCCAGCCGTGCTTCATCTGCAAATCGCTTGGAAAAAAGAAAACCTGCCTCTATTCACTACAATTACATCAATTTACTCTAAGAAATGGCCTGACTGCATTCAGGTCAAAATACTAACAGCATTGGCGCTCCTCCAATCGGGCAATGATACCGCCGCGGTAGAAAACCTCCATTGGTGTGCCGCATATGATACATCAGCGCAGGTCATTACACGTTTGTTAGGATCTGCTCATCGCTTTAAACCACTTTGGCCTGAAATCCTCCAAATTTACTTTGAGCTACCAGTCCCTGGAGCTGTTGCATCCAAACTTGGCTGGAATCAACTTCAAGCTGGTGATGAAAATAATTCTGGGCGTGATCCGCTTCAACGCGTTTCTCGTCCTTATATCACTTCCACAAACCTGCCGGTACCAAGACAAGCAGATTCCCCTGCTATTCCCAAAGCTGCAGAAGAGGTCCTGATATCTGAAGACACTACACAAGAATCAGTTAAAATATTAGACGAAATCCAAACAGAATTTGACCGCCTAGCAAAAAGCATCAAGAAACCAGCTCTGTCACGTGCGGATGGGCGTTTTCCGGTTTATGTGCTCTTATCCTCAAAAACTGCACTGGTAAATAAATATGGCGCCAATACAACCGCTGTTATCGATCAATTGCTACAGGAATTAACGGATAGGATCGGGAAAGTGCCAAATTGGGGCAGCCTTCTTTACTATCCGGACGATCCTGCCTGCACAACTACATTTGGGATTGCACCAAGCCTCGCAAACAATGCCTGGAAAATAAAACTTTCGCTTGTAGATCTAGATAAAGCCTTGGCAGTCCGCGGTGAAATGATCGGTGCCTTGTTGATCGTTGGCGGAAATGATATCATCCCCTTCCACCGGCTGCCAAACCCAACCGATGATTCTGATCCCATTGTGCCCTCCGATAATCCATATGCAACAACTGATGAAAATTACTTTATCCCGCAATGGCCAGTCGGTAGGCTGCCAGATGAAAAGGGATCAGACGCAGGGTTTCTGCTTGAACAGCTGCGTTTCATGAACGCCGAATATCAATATAAACTAAAGACAAAAGGTTTTCTAGCAGGCACTTTTATAGCCGATATCGTCGACAGAGTATCAAACTTCATGCAACAGATCGCGATGAATTTAAGTATTAGAGAAAACCTTGGCTACTCCGCAGAAGTTTGGCGACAGACATCTGCGCTTGTATTCGAGACAATCGGCAATCCTAAAAAGATGGTCCTTTCTCCACCAGCTAATTTCCAAAACATCAATTTGAATGGCCATCATTCAAGCAAATGCGCTTACTTCAACCTGCATGGGTTGCAAGACGCACCAGAATGGTTTGGTCAAAAAGACTTTACCAAACAATCGAATGAATCAGATTATCCTGTCGCCATAAGTCCCTCACAGTTTAATCGAGAACATCCCGCTCCCGAGATCGTATTCAGTGAAGCTTGCTATGGTGCCTTGATCGAAGAGAAAAAAACTGAGGAAAGCATGGCACTAAGCTTCCTTGCATCAGGCAGTCGCTGTGTAATCGGCTCAACATGTATAGCTTATGGTTCTGTCACGGAACCCTTGATCGCCGCTGACATGATCGCTCGGAACTTTTGGAAACAAGTCCTTGCTGGTTATCCGGTCGGATATGCACTCATGCGCGCGAAATTAAACCTTGCACGTGAAATGACAAACCGACAGGGATATCTGGATGGTGAAGACCAAAAGACCATTCTATCATTCGTGCTTTATGGCGACCCCTTAGGAAATCTTAACAATTTGAACCAGCTCTCCAAGCCACTTTTAAGACCAAAATATTTGCCAAAACTAAAAACGATCAGCGACTCACATGAAGAACTCCACCCTAAGCAACTGGCTATGCCTAAAGAAATATTGAAAGAAGTGAAGAAGGTCGTCAGCGAATATTTACCGGGGCTTGGTAATGCAAACCTTTCAATGAGTCCACAATTAGCTAATTTTGCACTTTCACCCAAATCCGGTAAAGGAAAGCGCGCTAAAAGAGGAACCTTTAACGGTAGTCAGCGCTACGTTGTAACCTTAAAGAAATCTATTGATATATCATCGCCAGGTCATTTTCAATATGCTCGGATTACCTTTGATCATCAAGGACGCATGATCAAACTTTCTTCCTCCAGATAATGACCTGTTGCTAGAACTCTTTTTATCATAGGTTGAAGTCCCAACGAGTGGGGCTTCAACCTTTATTGATGTCTAAATGCTTTATGTTATAATAATAAAAATAGATTATATCTTCGAGCCTTTAGTCCTAAGATCTGCAAATTATGGACTCAAGGCCGTTAGGGTGAGACTGGAAACGCTCTCGCCTCCCGTGTTTGGAAAGGAGATATGCCGATGAAACCCACCATCAGTCAAATAAGGGTTATCCTTTGGCGCTCCTTCCATAGAGGAGCGCTCGCTATTTAACAGATGCGTATGAAAAATAACACCTTTTACTTCACCACAAGGGATTTGCTCATTATGGCTATCTTGGCAGCCTTAGGCGGCATCTCTAGCAGCTATATCAACACCATTGGTGACACCTTCCAGGCTATACTCGGCATACCAGGTGCAACACAGTGGGCAGCCGGATTTCATATTCTTTGGTTGATTCTCTCTTTTGGCATCATTCGCAAACCAGGCGCGGGAGTTGCTACAGGACTCCTTAAAGGCTGTGTCGAGCTCCTAAGCGGGAACACACATGGGATTATTATCCTACTTGTTGGCCTTGTTGCGGGCCTCGTGATCGATATTATTTTCTTCATCTTCCAAAATCGTAGTTCTTTATGGGTCAATATCGTGGCAGCCGGTTTGGCATCCGCATCGAATGTGTTTGTCTTCCAAATCTTTGCCACACTGCCCTCAGACAGCCTTGCCTACAGTGCAATCTTGTTGTTAGCGCTGGTCGCCTTTGCATCGGGGGTGATTTTTGCAGCGTTTCTTGGCAAATCCCTCCTCGCTGCTTTAAATAAAGCAGGAGTGATCAAAGAACCTGTTTATACTGAGAAAAATAAGGAGATCTTACCACTGGCTTTTGTATGCATAGCACTCATAAGCATTGCGCTTGCCGTCTTCCTGCGTATCAATTTACAAGGTCCAGCCACGATCACCATATCCGGCGCGGTTGAGCATACCCTCACCTTCCCCAACAAAGCACTGGAAATAGAACAGATCATAATACCAGCCGCTCTGCGGGACGTTTCTTCTACGTATACAGGTTACCCCTTAATTGACTTGGTTCAATCGGCTGTACCATCCAAAAATGCTGCCTATATATTGATCAAAGCAGTAGATGGATATACCTTCTTTATCAGCTGTGACGAGCTTAATACAAATGACGCCATCTTGCTTTCCCCACAGGGAAAGGGCAAAGACATTTCTTTTGACGTAGTGGGACCTGAAAGCAGTAAGGCCTGGATACGTGGAGTTAAGGAAATCCAGGTCATTGCCAAAGCACCTCTGATTATTTCAGGAGCAATCGCTGAAGAATTTGAATTTAATCCCGATTTTTGGCAAGCAACTATGGACAGCACAAAGCTTGATATTGGTAATGGCTCCCAAAAATATCAGGGGGTCCAACTTCAACTTGTGCTGCGTTCTTTAAAGTTATTTCCAGAAGCTAAACAGGTCATTATCCAATCTGATAATTCAGATCTTAGCTTTTCTCTAAACGAAGTGATATCCGATGATTCTCTGCGGATCTTCGTGATCATCGGCGATACAGATTTCACGTATGCTTTAGCTACAATGGACGGCGAAGTCCTGATGTACCCAATTCAAGGAATAAATATTCAGTAACATGATAAGGTTTATGGATTTTACTTTCCGCTATCAGGGTAAAGATCACGACACGCTTTCACATATCAACTTTAAGATTAAAAAGGGTGAGATGCTCGTCATTGCCGGCCCTTCAGGCTGTGGCAAATCTACACTTGCACTAGCATTAGCGGGTTTTCTTTTCCAGCAAGACTTCGGATCAGTAATGGGTTCCATAGAATTCGAAGGAAAAGATATCTCAAGGATTCCGTTATTCGAAATGGCTGATAAAGTTGGTTTGGTGCAACAAAATCCCGAAAATCAATTTTGCACCTTGACGGTTATTGACGAATTGGCATTTGGCTTAGAGAACCGATGTTTACCAATATCCGAAATCCATCAACGCATCCAGTGGGCATTAATGGTCATAGACGGTCAGAACTTGGAACATCGGGAAATTTCTTCACTCTCAGGCGGTGAAAAACAAAAAATAGCGATTGCCAGTATGCTTGCAGCAAAACCTGATGTGCTCATCCTCGATGAACCAACTTCAAATTTGGACCCGCAGGCATCGCAAAACCTGTTTGATGTTATTCAAAATCTAAGAGAGATTCTAGGCCTGACAATCATCATCATTGAACATAAATTAAAGCAGCTGCTCCCCTACAATCCGCACTTGATTATCATGAATCAAGGAAATATAACTGAGCAAATTGCACTGAGAACTTATCTCTCTTCTAAACGCCCCCACAAAACACCGCAAACTGATGAGCACAGGGGCAAATATGAGTCATCTGAAATGATCCATGCAAACGATTTCTCTATCGCCTATGCGAATAAGGAGGTTCTTTCCGGCATTAAGCTCACAATAAAAGAAGGTGAGTTCATTAGCCTGATGGGCAAAAATGGCGCAGGTAAATCAACCCTGCTGCTCGGTCTCATGGGCTTGCTTCCTCCATCACATGGAAACATCACGCTTTTGGGCTGTGATCTCAAGACACAATCTGTTTCTGAGATCGCAAAGAAAGTCGGTATCGTATTTCAAAACCCCGATCATCAAATTTTTACCGTTACCGTTTGGCATGAAGCTATCTTCGCCCCACGTAATTTTGGCTTGCCACCCTCTCAATATGAAGCCAAAACCCAAAGGTTATTGGACGCATGCGGATTAGCCTTGTTCAAGGATATTCATCCAAATAAATTAAGCTATGGAGAAAAACGACGCTTGAACTTGGTCTCTATCCTTAGTTACAATCCCAAAGTAATCTTGCTGGATGAGATTTTAATCGGTCAAGATGAGGACAATGCTTATTTTCTTTTAAATCTCTTAAAAGAGCATGCACAGTGCGGTGGGGTAGTCATTATGGCTCACCACCAGCCCGATTTGGTCAATGCTTTTTCTACCCGCACACTTTTCTTGGATAAAGGTCGTTTGATCCTCGATTGTCCTCAAGCCCTAACTGAAGGTCGATTATTAGAATTAGACCAGCCATATTTCCTAGCAGAAGCTTTAAGTTTGGAGTCCGCGTGATCAAAATCCAATATTCACCAGGAAACACATTCATTCATAAGCTGCACCCCTTAACCAAATTATTATGGCTCTTAGGGTTCAGCATTGCAGTGTTTTTAGTTCAAAACGCCTGGCTGAGTATTACTATAACTCTAGTTCTGATTTCATTGCTTTTCTATCTGGAAAAATCCATGCTGCGTATTCGTGGTCTTCGTCTAACACTTTTCACATCTTCTTTTTTATTTCTCCTGCAACTTATATTCAATAACGACGGACCAGTTCT
>JAUXFJ010000174.1 GCA_030620065.1 Anaerolineaceae bacterium | reverse complement strand
TCAATAGTGCTATGTTATTGTTTTTCACAATTGAATTGATTGTTTTCCATTCCGTGTTTTATCGACTCAACCTCATCGATACCATATTCCTCCTTCAAACGATCTATACCCACTTTGACCAAAGGATCTAAATCAAGATCTTCGGTATTCAAAGCCGTCTCTCTCAATGTAACAAGATCACTTTCGTTTCTATGTTGGCTCTTAGTTGTGTTTGAAGAACAAATTAGCCCTGCATTTTCAAGTTTGACTATTTGATTTTTGAGCTTTGCTTGCGGATTGTCGGTTCATAGCCTTATTCCTAATAAATACCGTTGGAACGAATACCCAATTTTTGGATTTTAATTGTCATGTAGAGGGAAACGCATAAATCCGGTAACCACCTTGCGTAATTACTCAATCTCGCACTAGTCATTTTTTTAACTTTCAACATATCTCAAACACTTTTCATAAGCCTCTGGATAATCTTTTTTAACCCTTCTTTCGAGATCTTTGGCTAGATCTTTATTTTTCTTGGTGTCTGCTATCAAATGTGTATAGCCTGCATCTGCAGCCGTTCCAGGGTCAAATGCATCATCCAATGAATTGAAAAGATAGTCAATATCAATAGAGGGATAACGAGTATTTTGGTCACTTTTAGAATACTCAATACATGCGGACAATAGATATTGTTCCACCAAGATATTTCTTTCTATATTATCGCCAAGAACCTCCCAGACTTTACTATTTGCAGAATGAGTGATTATTTCGATGGCGAGTTTTGCATAATAATTGATAAATTCGGTTTCGTTTCCGCCAAACACGCCACAACTTTCCGCTCTCTGCGGTAGTCCACTTGATCGGTACCAAATCCATTCTTCCGGCAACCAGCCTCCATGGTTATTCATTAATGATTCAATTTGTTCCGGCATATAAAACGATGCACCGACGTCAAAATATTCAGGGTTTTGGGCAAAAAGTACCGTACTTGAATTAACCGGCAAAGGTTTCCACATAAAAACATCATTATCGATATGAATAAACGGTTCCTTTTGCAAGGCATAAGTATAAATCTTGCCCAATGCCCACCATTTAGGATCATAATCTTGAAGTTCATTCAATGATGTACTCACTTCATCGAATTCCAGCTTTAAACCTTCTACCAATAATTCAGCACCATAATCATCCGTAACCAAAAGAGTTTTAAGAAAAAACTTTTGGGCTTGCTGCAATGATAATATCCAGGAAAGATAATACTGTTTATCACTGTACCAGCCATTTCCACTTGCCTCCAAATAGGGTTTACTCCAAAATGACCAGACGGCGTTCATTGGTTAACTACGTTTTGGGGACAAATCAAATCGGTTCCAATACCCAGTCTACCGGAAGTATTGTATTGGCAGTTATAAGACAACGTCTTAAAACTGCAGCGGCAATCAGAGCTTAATGAAACCGTAGAATTAGAAACATTAATAATGGCTAACGGTGCATAATGATGCTCAATGCCCATAGGCGGCAATGCTTTTGGTACTCTCACATCGCCGTTATCGTCAGTGAGTGGCGGCCACTCAACATCGCCAGTCGCAACACGAGCCGGTATTAACCAATAGTCACCCGGACGAACCCTGCCATCCTGTTTAATATTGAACTTAACTTCAATACCGTCTTCCAATTTAATCCAGCCATCGGTTATTGTTATTACACCTTCTTCTATTATATCGTTCTCATTTTTTTGATCCCAGCGGCGAAGTAAAGCGTGCTGATTTATATCAATCGCAAAATCTTTTCCGCCTGACAAGGTAACCTTTCTTTCGATGGCATCAATCTCCAGCACTTGCAAAAGCGGCATGGTTCTATTTTGTAAAATAGCCGCATCATCGACCAGCTCGACCCAGTTACCTTCGCATATACCTAATCCATTATCTCTGCCCAAATGCTCCAATTCAACGATAGATGTTTTAGAGCCTGCATCATAGGAAAGATCCTTGACAGGAAAAATGACTGATCCATTTTCACGAGAAAATTTGAAAGTAGGTATATTTGCCTGCACTTGTCCCCCTTCATCTAAATTGCCCGTATGTATTTCCACTCGATAAAGTTGATTTTCAGCACCTCGATATTGTGCTTCTGGAGCTGTCAGACAAGGGTCATCAGATGTTTGCCCGGGTTTAACTCTGGCACTCATGCAAATCTGGCTTACCACTAAAACATTATCGGTCAATACCGAGGCACCTTGATGGCAATACGCATATTGATTTTCCAAAGGCCTAGTTTTAACCTGCCATACCACTTTCGATCGTGTCGCTGTATCTACACCGTTTAGTGCTTTCTCTCTTATATCGTCATCTTCAACGAAACTGATATGCCGCTCCCAGACATCAAGATAAACCATGTAATCACCATCACCCGACTCAATATTACTGGGAAGTGGGTAATCAGGCTGGGCAACATAACTCATGTCCTGTTCGTTCTCGCATAATATTCCATTAACATAATAGCGTCCCTTTCCTATTGTAAAATCCCCCTCCCCACTTCCTTCATTAGAAATGGCAAAGCCTGCATTTTCACCAGCTGGACCCGCGTATGGCCCAATAAGATCGCTTGCTAATGTTTGCATATAATGCAATAAGATTGATGCCTGTTCATTCCAGTCCGAATCAAGTTGCACTCGCCCCTGCTGCATAAGTACGCGTAAAAAGTGCTTATCTGGGGCAAAAGTATTTCTTGTGAAATCGCCTTTCATAATTTTCTCCTAGTTCGATAAAATTATTCCGACATCCATGCTTGAAGGAATATATTCGTTTAAGCGAACCTGCAAATTAGCCATCCGCTGAGGTTGATATAAATTGTGAAATACACCCATTTCCGATTCATCATCTGCACCGCGTTTTATTTCTTCGGCACAGCAATCAGCCAATTGGCAATAAGTGGGCGAACCATAACGTGCACTATTAAACCTAGGATGCACCCGAAGAGATTCTTGTTGCTTAGCGGCCTCAATAGCTGCATCATTTGGTAAAGGCTGTTTTTGTTTCAATTCTACTGCAATTGCCTTTGTGACCAGATCGGGCTGGCAACGATAACGACGTGGTGTTCTCGAATCCGGTGTTACATAACAAAATCGCATACAGCCTTTTTGCCGTCTGGCAACGGTGATTCGACCGTCAAATAGGGTGTTTTCTGCCATCTCAATTGCATGAACCTGCACTTGCCCAATTACGGTTGAACGCATAATCGTCAGGCACACATGAGCTACCAGGCATCCTGGCGCACCAATCACCTCACTTTCTGGATCAGTGGCATCCAGAATGCTATCACTGATACAAAGCCGGATTGGGTCTACACGCCCTTCAGCACCAATGCCCTGGCATTGAGCCAGCATAGAGCGGTCAGCACTTGCTTCCTCACCCGCATGATGATTATCTTCAACAAGCGGCACCACAGCGGGGAGCACTTGAACCTTTCCAATAATGCTCTGCTCAATTTTAATACAGATCCTAGGGCTATATATTTCCAGGCTGGGTTCGGTGCGCTCAGGTTCACAGTTGTTATCTAATGTCCACCCGGGCACTAAAGTAGAGTGGCGTATAGTTAACTCTGTCAGGGCGCCACTCACCTGCATACCGCGTCCGGTAAGTAAAATACCATCTAAAGTAAAGCAAGCCACACAATCGCCATTGACGGTCAATGAATCAGAACCAGAGGTACACCAGTCCAGTAACCTGATAACCGGTCGCTGGTTGTTTCCCGCACGAAGTTGCAGACTTTTCAATTGTTTCAAACTTGTTTCGTCTGCATCAAACTCACTATTAAAATCTATATTAATCTGTTCAACATAGACACCACTATCGACAATTTCGATAACAGCATGTTCAGGTTTTTCCTCTCGCCATTGCTTCAAGGCAGACTGGATAGCCTTGCAATCACAGTTTTTACCTACCTGATAAATAGTATACCCAACTGGTTGAATAAGGGGACGCGTATATTCTCCACCTCCCAGGTCAGCACTAAATCCATAATGATACTCTACCCAGACGCCAGATTTTGGACAGGTACCGGGATTAAAAACGATACGACCTAATTCAGGATCAATTGCAACTTTTCCACGGTTTGGAGAATATTGCCAATCGCTTAAATCAGCAATCTGAATATTTTCAATAAGTACCGCTGTTTTTTTTGCTCCTTTCAAAATGAACAGACTCTTGCCTGAACCATAAAGTTGCCGTTTATTTTCTGCAAAGAACC
>JAUXFJ010000082.1 GCA_030620065.1 Anaerolineaceae bacterium | reverse complement strand
TGGGGCACCAGAGTGGTTGATTCAATGCCTTTGGAGATGGTTGCGGATCACCTCTCCCGGAAGGAGCTCTTTCGACTTTCCTGGGGCGCGGGTAATACACATGCTGAAGAATGGGAAACTATCAAAAGCGAATTTGAAGCTCGCTTGAAATGGATGCTGCAAGATGCACAGCGAGATGGATGGCTGCAACCTCAAGCTGTTTATGGCTATTGGCCTGTGCAATCAGACGGAAATGATTTGATCCTTTTTGACCCGGATTTGCTTGGGGACGGTTCACTGAGAGAAATCGAACGGTTTTCTTTTCCACGCCAATCAGGCGCGGATAACCTCTCCATTGCGGATTATTTCCTGCCTGTTGGTAACGAGCAGGTGGACGTGCTTGCATTGCAGGTTGTCACCGTTGGTGCAGAAGCGACGAAACGTTTTGGCGAGCTCGAATCAACAGGGGATTATTCCGAAGCCTATTATTTGCATGGCTTAGCAGTCCAAATGGCGGCTGCTGCGGCAGATTATTTGCATGATCATATCCGCCAGGAATTAAATCTATCGCAGGGGCAGGGCTTAAGGTATTCCTGGGGATATCCTGCAATTCCGAAATTGGCTGACCATCAGAAGGTCTTCAAGCTGCTGCCTGCAGAAAGTGCTCTGGGTATGCACTTGACTTCAGCATATCAACTTGTTCCGGAACAATCTACTGCGGCGATCATAGTGCATCATCCGTCTGCAAAGTATTTTAATACAGGTGTTAATCGGCTTGAGCAGCTTTTGAGTTAAGCACTTAAGCCCATCAAGACAAAAGAGGTAATGAAACCATGAAAAGTAAATTTATTGATCGTTTGGATAACCAGAAGAAACCATTGATCACGGATGGAGCGATGGGAACTTTGCTGCATGAACGCGGCATTACTTTTGAGCATTGTTTTGATCTTCTGAACCTTGAGCAACCCGCACTTGTTGCCGAAATCCATAACGAATATATTCAAGCCGGCGCTGAATTGATCAAGACGAATACCTTTGGCGCCAATCGAGTCAAATTAGAGCGGCATAAACTGGGCAACAAAGTTGTCGAGATAAATCAAACTGCTGTAAACCTTGCCAAACGTGTGGTCTTGGCGTCGTTTAAAGATGTAATGATCGCTGGGGACATTGGTCCTCTGGGTGTACCGCTGGCGCCTTTTGGAAGGGTGCAGCCCGACGCAGCAAGACAGATCTATGAGGAGCAGATCAAAGCCCTGGCATCTGAGGGTGTGGATGTGCTCTTGATCGAAACGATGACGGATCTTTATATGCTGCGTGAAGCTATATCGGCAGCCAGAAATGTAGCACCTGAATTACCAATCATCGCTTCGATGACATTTCCCCGTGATGGGCGAACAATGCTGGGAGACCCGCCGGTGAAGGTGGCAAAGTCTTTGTCTGACTTTGGTGCAGATGTGATTGGCGTTAATTGTTCCGGTGGCCCAGACCAATTATTGCAAATTTTACGACGTATGCAGCATGCGGTACCTGCGGCGCGCTTCTCGGTCATGCCCAATGCTGGATTTCCAGAACAGGTGGGCGGCAGGATCATGTATCCTGCTGGTCCAGAATACTTTAAGGATTATGCTTTGGCGTTTTGGAATGCTGGTGCACGCGTGATTGGCGGCTGTTGCGGAACGACTCCCAGTCATATCACAGTATTACGCCAGGCGGTTGATAACGCTCCTGAGAATTCAGCTATGAGTGATATTTCAGTACGTGAGGTGATTCCTTTTGAAGAACAAGCACTTGCAGATGAGAAATCTCGCTTCGCGGAAAAAATTTCAGAGGGCAAATTTGTTATTGCAGTTGAGATGGACCCCCCGCGTGGGTTTTCAACGCATAAATTATTGGCGGGTGCGAGTCTTCTTGCTGATGCTGGCGCTGATGTGATAGACGTAGCAGACAGCCCGATGGCACGCATGCGTATGAGTCCTTGGGCAGTTTGCCATCTTATCCAAAGTCAATTTAACGTAGAAACGACATTACATTTTCCGACCCGCGGCAGGAACCTGCTGCGGGTGCAAGGTGACCTTTTAGCAGCACATGCATTGGGGGTCAGGAATGTATTTGTAGTGATGGGCGATCCTACAGCCATCGGCGATTATCCGGATGCGATGGATAATTACGACCTTGTTCCTACGGGTTTGATTAAATTGATCAAAGAGGGCTTTAATGCCGGGTATGATCATTCTGGTGGAAATATTGGTCAGCCAACCTCTTTCTTTGTGGGCGGGGCATTAAATTTATGTTCATCAAACCTTGAACGTGAGGTAAAGCTTATGCACCGCAAGGTTGAGTCAGGTGTGGATTTTTTCCTCACACAGCCAATCTTTGACCCTCAACGCGCTGAAGCATTCATTGAGGCTTATCAAGCCGTGTATGGTGCGATCAAGGTACCGATTTTAGCAGGTATTATGCCATTGGTAACAATCAGGCATGCGCGCTTCTTGCATAACGAGGTGCCTGGTATTTCTATTCCCGATGAGATCCAAACTCGTATGGACGAAGCTGGGGAACAAGCTGCTGCGGAAGGGGCACAGATCGCTATTGAGCTTGTCGTGAAGCTGCGGAAATTAGTGCAGGGTATCTATCTTATGCCTCAATTTAATCGTTATGATGTGGTTGCGGATATCATTGAAATTATAAAATAGACAAATGATGAAAATTAGTAGCCGCCAGCTTCCCGCGATTCAATTAACATGTGTGCAGCAGGGGGCTGGCACATTTTAGGGTAAAATTTACTCCAGCGAGGTGAAATCTATGAAATCTATGAAATCTTGTCATTCCTTGATACTAGTAACTACTATCTTGGTGTTTACATTAGTGCTGTCAGCATGTGCACCAGCTCCTTCTGCTGAGGCATTAAGACAGACAGCAGTTGCAGAAACCTTAACTGCTATGCCACCGGATGCTACACCAGAACCTTCTCAAATATCTACAGCGATACCGCCAACGCCAACTGAAAAATCTACGCCCGTACCGATACCGACGGTAGGCCCCAGCGGACCAAGTGACTTTCCAAAAGATGTCAATCCATTAACCGGGTTAATCGTGGAAGATCCAGAGTTGTTGAACCGCCGGCCAGTTCTTGTTAAAGTGGCTAATTTCCCGGCCTCTGGCAGACCCCATGCTGGTCTTTCATTCGCCGATATTGTATTTGAATATTATATTGGTGAAGGAATAAATCGTTTCATTGGATTGTATTATGGGCAGGATGCACTCCAGATTGGCCCTGTGCGCTCGGGCCGTTTGGTTGACCCACAGCTGACCTTGATGTATGAAGGTATCTTAGGTTTCAAAGGCGCGGATTCAAGAGTTTATAGCGAAATTACTTCCTTATTGGGAAACAGGGCGATCACAGGCACGGAAAATACCTGCCCGGCGATCTGTGATAATGGTGATAATACTGTTACCAGTATCTTTGCTGACTCGGATGCACTCAGTCAATTGGCTGGAGCCCGCGGTGTGGATAATTCACGACCTATGCTGGATGGCATGCGGTTTGATCCCGCTGCACCGGCAAATGGGGTTGAAGCCAATCATGTCAATGTGATCTTTAATATACTTGACCGCGGCGAATGGGTATATGACCCTGATTCAGGGAAATATCTGCGTTGGATTGAAGAGGCAGACGTTGCTGAGAATGTGACCATGATCCCCTTGGTAGACCGCCTCACAGATGAACAACTAGCTTTCTCCAATGTGATCATCTTGTTTGCTTACTATACTGAATATGCACCAACGTTGCATGATATTGGAATTTGGGATAATAGAACTAGTCAACGCGCTGTCATCTTTCGCGATGGACAAGCCTATGATGTCTATTGGCGGACAGCGGACACTGATGCACCTATCCAGTTTCTTGATCAGAATGGAGAGATATTTCCTCTTAAGCCCGGCAACACCTGGATGGTGTTGATGAGCATGATCTCCTCAGCGGTCCAAACAGAAGATGTTTGGGACTTTAATTTCTATATGCAATAGGATAGAAATGAGAGTTCTTGTCTTATCTGATATCCACTCAAATATTATTGCTTTAGACACAGTATTGAAAGATGCTGGTTCATATGATCAGGTTTGGTGTTTGGGTGATTTGGTTGGATATGGGCCAAACCCAAATGAATGCATTGATCGAGTAAAAGGTTTAGCAGGTTTACAGTGCATTCTGGGTAATCACGATGCGGCTGCTCTTGGGAAGATTAATGTTCGGGCGTTCAATTATGAAGCGCAGGTTTCGTTGAAATGGTTAACGAACGTTCTGGAACCAGGGCATAAACGTTTCCTTGAAAGACTTGACGAGAAAAAAACCTTTGGCAATATCACATTAGCCCACGGCAGCCCGCGCAATCCCGTGTGGGAATATATCATGGATGTGCGCTTGGCAAAGCAGAATTTCAATGCCTTCGAAACTCAAATATGCTTGGTCGGCCACACACACATCCCTTGTCTATTTACCGAAGATGACACCGGTGAGGTTAAGCTTTGCTTCCATTTACCTGGGGAGTCCTTTAAAATCAAGTATAGAGCCATTATCAATCCCGGCTCGGTAGGACAGCCGCGCGACCATGACCCGCGCGCTTCATATTTGATTTATGATAGCGATGATGACATATGGGAGTTTCGACGGGTGGCTTATGATTACATGGAAGTCCGGGAGCGTATCATCCGAGCCGGTCTTCCATCAAACCACGCCCTTAGGCTGCGAAACGGCTTATAAGAAGGCTGAACCAGCATATAGTACCAACTCGATGTGCGACCTTAAATAAAAACACGATGCGGTTTGAACGCATCGTGTTTCTGTCAATGAATTAGTTATTCAATAACTTTGACATCTTGTGCCTGGGGACCTTTGTCACCTTGCACGACAAGAAATTCAACAACCTGACCTTCTCTTAACGTTCGAAAGCCGTCTCCACTGAGGGCACTGAAATGGACAAACACATCTTTCTCACCGGAATTTAGGGCAATGAAACCGTAGCCCTTCTCACCGTTGAACCATTTAACAGTCCCAAGTTCTCGTTCTTCCATGATCTTTGAATCCTCCTAAATAAATAAAACCGATTGACAATTTGTTATGCGAGAGGTCCAAGATCAGAACAAAACGAGCTATTTTTCCCTTAGAACTTCTGCTAACTATTGTTGTTTATACTACGATAATTATTATTCGTCAATCCATAAAATAATAGCGAATGTAAAAAAAGGATTGACTATTACAAAGACAATAAGCCTGTAAGGGGGTCTTTATTTACAGGCTCAATGGCAGATTAAGGGGAGGGAGAAAGATGTGATTTAGAGAGACGAGTTACTCCTCTTTGCCAGTGTCGTCTTTATTCTCTGAGGATTTTCGATATTTCCAGCCCTCAAAAAACTCAACAAGACCAGCAAGGACGAGCATAAAGGCAACTCCTTCATCAAGGTTCCCTATCACTGGAATATTATCGGGTATGAATTCGATAAGACCAGCGGTAGGATTCAATATGTAGATGAAACCAAGGGCTGCAAAAAGGTAAACCAGCCAGGCTGGCCAACCATGTTTGGAAAGTGGTTCGGTGATTCGTTCTACAAAAGCAGAGAGCGCTTTTTTATCAGCGTCTTTTATGGGTTCTATTTGTTTGTCACTCAAGCGTACCTCCAGATTTGTTCTAAATATTTCTCAAGATTATTAGCATAATCATAATGCATAAAGATATTAAGTTTATAAATTCTTATGAGTCAATCCCAGAATGTTGGCAAATGTTCCCGGTAGGTGCTCAGGTAATCTTCGAGGATATGTTTTGCCATATCAATATCCGTGATCATCGGGTCCAGAAGTAGGCATTGCAGGGCGAGATGGCGATCACCATGAACGACAGAATCAACACACAGATGACTGGCTGTGATTTCGCGGCACAAGAGTTCTGCAATCCCGCTGGGGAAAGGTTCAACTGGGAGGCCGGTGATGCCGCGTGCATTGATCAGTCCAGGTAATTCAACGATCGCACCTTCCGGTAAATTGGGGATGTAGGACTCATTCGGAATATTGACTGCTTCCCATATTCGGTCGCCATTTGTGAGGATGTTCTCAATGATTTCAATCGCGCCTTCACTTTCGGCGCCGGCGAATTGGTCGGGGTTTTCTCTATTCGAAATGATTTTATGGATCCTTGCCCATTCTTCCTGGCGGGCGTTTGCGCGTTCTTTCCAATCATAAAGACTGATATCGTACTTCTCCCAGGGCTTGGTGACCGGATCGCAGACCCATGGCAGGTATTCGCACAGGTGTTCGTCCCCGGGGATGGGGAATAAACCAAAGGCATCGAAGACTTCCCGCGTAAGCGGTTCAAATTTGGGGTCAAGTTCCTGCCATCTCTGACGGAATAGGGGATAGAGATCTTCGCCGGTCTTACGGTGGCGCAGCTCAAGCATCCAGGTGAAGTGATTCAAGCCTGCCGCCAGGATCTTGACATTCTCATAGCTGAGGTGACCGAGGCGATGCTTGGGAATGATGTTCTCTTTGGAGGCATGTGTACTGAGAAAATCATCAGCAGGATCGAAGCCCAGGTCTTTGGCAAGTGCCTTTCCGACCATTGCGTAGCCTACGCCGAGTTGATGGCAAAGACCGACAACTTGGATTTGTGTATAGCGGTGGATCGTCGCGCAGATGCGCTGCATCGGGTTGGTAAAATTGATGAACCATGCATCCGGGCACAGCGCTTCCATATCGTAGGCGATATCAAGCACGGGTAATACATTCCTGGCTGCATGTGCAAACCCGCCCGGCCCGCCGTTCTCAGCATAAGGCTGTCTTAAGCCGTATTTTAGTGTGATCTCGTAATCTTTCTGCCAGAGCTCTTCACGCGGTGTCACTTCGATCGCACTGGTGACAAAGTCTGCATCTTGCAAGGCATCCTGATGGTGTGTATATGAAGAGATGGTCTTTTCCGTTCCCCATGAAGTATTTAACCATTGCGCCAGACTGCTGACCAACTCGAGCGCTTCCGCATCACGGTCTACCAGGGCAATTTCACTTCCGCGCAAGGTTTCGCTTTGCAG
>JAUXFJ010000199.1 GCA_030620065.1 Anaerolineaceae bacterium | reverse complement strand
GAATACAAATGGTTGAGATACCCTCATCTTTGCATAAACTGTCCCAGTATGATTTGATAATTCTTCAAAACTAGTAAACTCCAAAGGATCTGTCCCCCAAGCTTCTTCAAAAGAAGTCTGATAACCATCACCATCAGGATCTCCAAAAGGATCAGGAGTAGGTGTTGGACTTGGCTCCAAAGTAGCAGTAGCACTAGGTTCAGGAGTAAAAGTAGCAGTCGCAGCCTCTTCTGTCTTTGTTGGAGTTGGGTCTACTGGCACGGGTGTGTAACCATTTGTACATGAAGCAACCAGTGCTGCCGCGCCAACTGAAAGTACGGCATTTCTCACATACTTCCCAATAGTTCTGTAATTATCTTTAACCAGATTTTCAAGTTTCATATTACTTAATTAGACCTCCACCCATATATATCTTTCTATTGTTGCTACAATTATATGGCAAAAATATCTTCACACAAACACACTGTTGTTAAATTAGTTAACATATGGATATTTTATTGAAAAACTCAATTGAATTTTATCAGAGTGGAGCAGACAATCTTGAAAAAATAGATTCAATTTGAGAGGAGGATAGAGCCTTGAACGTGGAAGCCCAGGCGCTGCACTAAGCTTTACATCCCATAGTTGATAAATATAGAACCCGGAAGATCATACGCCCGGGTTCTATATTTCAAATCAAGGGTTTCCTGCCAATTTCAATCAGTTATTTGCGCTTATTCATCCCGCTGACCAGGGAGCTGAAGGTCATGGACTGCAAGGGTGAGCGCGGCAGTATTGAGTACGATTCAATTCGTCCCTTCGAGGAGCAATTCGATAGCTTTTTCCAATTGAGGGTCAATACCGGCATCAAAATCTTCTTCGGTATATTCCACAATGTAATCAGGAGTCAAACCAATGTCACCGATCTGGTTCCCATTGGGTGTAAGCCAACGTGCAATCGTAACACGCACACCACCTTGTTCATCCTGCAAGGTTATCCAGTTCTGGACCGTGCCCTTACCATACGTGGTCTCGCCAACCAATATACCGCGCCCGCGGTCTTGAATTGCACCGGCAGTGATCTCAGAGGCTGAGGCTGTGCCGCCGTTGACAAGGACTACTAACGGTATTTTTGTTGCTGAGCCGCCTGGAAAAGCTTCATAGGTATCGCGGTAGCCATCACCGTATTCTTCATACATGACGACACCGTCGCTGATAAATTCGGAAACGACTTCAATCGCGGTTACCAAGTACCCGCCGCCGTTACTTCGCAGATCCAGGATCAAACCCTTTGGGTTTTGAGCCAGAAGGTCTTCCAGGGCATCGCGCAGCTGGGGCGTGGAGACTTCATTGAAAGTATAAAGGGCTACATAAGCAATATCACCTTCGAGCATTTCGTAATCAACTGTGGGGACAACGATATGGGCTCGCACTATCGATACATCAAAAACCTCATCGCCCCGCTGGATAGTAAGCGTGACTTCCGTGCCGGCAGGACCTAAGATGCGCTTAAGAACCAGATCGCCGGGTATACCGGTCATATCTTCCCCATTAATCGCTATTACGGCGTCCTTTGGTTTCAAACCGGCAGCTTCGGCGGGAGAGCCTTTCATGGGGGAGACGATTTCTACATATTCGCCGGTTATATCAACCCATGCACCTATGCCTTCATATTCTCCATCAAGGGATGCATTCGCCTGCTCAAACTCTTCCGGGCTCATATAAGAGGTGTGTTTGTCACCCAGGGATTCGAGCATCCCCGAGATGGCTCCGCGCATCATCTCCACTTCATCAACGGGCTGGTCAACATAATCTTGATGGACGATTCCCCAAACTTCCCAGAACGGTTTGAATAAGTCTTCCAGTTCGGAAGGTGAGTTGCCCTCGAAAGTACAGGTACAAGGGGGACGTTCACAATCAGGACATGAAATCTGAGTTGGACAAACTTCAAGGGTTTCCTGTTGACAGACAGGACAATCTGGGTCATTATCACCCAGAGTTTGAGGGAGCAGATAACCGGTACCTACGCCTGCGGCGAAACTGCCGCCCAAAAGAGCAACAGCAATGACTATGATCAAACAAGTGCGTAAAATTTTAGATTGCATTTCATACTCCTAATTTTGCTTATAAGCAAATTCTACTTAAGATACCATAGTTTGGTCAGAACTTTATTGATTAATTATATGACAATTCCTGATAGATTGTGAATGAGTGATATTCTCCTCAAGGGTCGGAATTGAAATTCAATTGCTAAAGGACAGTGAAAGGCGGAAATACTTGCGGGAGGTCATTAAGCTGTTTGATGGTTGGCAGACCGTCTACCGGTTCTTCCCCAACTAAAATCGCTTCAATGCCAAAGGATTTTGCTGCGTGCAGATTGCGAGGTAAATCGTCGATGAACAAGCATGTCTCAGGTTCTGTTTCACCAATGAAATCCAGTGCAATCCGGTAGGCTTCAAGATGCGGCTTGCAGTAAGGAGCGGTTGTATGAATGTCAATAATACCCTTAAAAAGTTCGTCAATACCCAGACTGCGCAAAACCCTTTCAGCGTATTTTATATCCGCGTTGGTAAAAATGAATTTGGACTGAGAGTAGCTGGCGAGTGTGGCATATAGTTCTGGTTGAGCTGTAAGATGATCTTCGATGGGAACATTATGTACGAACGAAAGGTAGTCTTCAGTATCGACTTTATATTCAGCCTGTAATCCCCGCAGCGTAGTGCCATATTTAGAATATAAAAATTCTCTCAGTTCAGGGATGTTTTCTTTGGAAAAGCCCATGTGTTCATGTAAATATTTATCCATGCGTTCCCTGATAACTGGCCAGAATCCACTGGACGCTGGGTAAACTGTATCATCCAGATCAATGAGAAGTGTTTTTATGCGTTGATTATCTTGCGACATAGGCGGCATTAATTTCTTGGTATCCACGTTTAATAGATCAGCGTTCGACCCAGCGCGCAAGATTTTGTGGAGCCTGGTAAGAACTCAACATATCCAGCAGGGTCTGGGGATCAGGGGAGTGGTTTATCATGGAACGATGCTCAGGGTAGAGAAAGCCTTCCTGAGAGGCGTGATCGATCATTGCCAGGAGCGGATCAAAATAAGCCTTTGTGTTGAGCAATCCAATTGGTTTATGATGCAGTCCGATCTGTGCCCAGGTGAGGGTTTCAAAGAGTTCGTCGAAGGTGCCAAAGCCGCCAGGCAGGGCAATGAAAGCATCTGCCAGAGCGGACATGCGTGCTTTGCGCTGTTGAATATCAGGCAGGACTTCCATGCGTGTCAAGCCGGTATGCGCGAGGTTGGGTTTATTCAATCCATCATTGATCACGCCAATCACCTCACCGCCGCCAGTCAGGGCAGCGTTGGCTACTGCGCCCATTAAGCCGGTTTTTCCGCCGCCGAAAACGAGGGCGAGTCCTTTTTCTGCCAGTAAGCGCCCCAGGCTCATGGCAGCATCGATATATCCTTGAGCCAGGTGGTCTGCTGAGCCGCAGTACACGGTTATAGTTTTCATGAAAGCAATTTTACCTTAGATATTCTATATTGATTGGGAAAATGCGAGGCATAGTCTGGGTCTGGGCATAAGATTATTTCAACCCGAAGACGCGCGCAAACGTTAGCCTTGTAGTGGTCTTGACATGCAATGGGTCAGCGCCGCATGTGTTTTAGTTCAGTGAAGCGGTCTTTTTCGGCTTGGGTAAGGTGTTTGGGAATATGTATCTCGACCGTGACGTAAAGGTTGCTGTGCTTTTTGGGGTCTTTTAGCGAGGGCATACCCAAATCCTTCAAACGGAAAACCTTGCCGGAATCCGTCCCAGCGGGGATAGTCAATCTTACTGGT
>JAUXFJ010000151.1 GCA_030620065.1 Anaerolineaceae bacterium | reverse complement strand
GATAGAACAGGCTAAAGTTGAAATCAGCAACAAGGCTAATATGGCAAATAATGGTCTAGTTGATTTCATCGTATCTCCTTATACCAGGTTAATTATACATAAAAGCAAGCTTTCTCTAAAACAAATGGAATGCCGCAATGATAGGTGCAAACAATGAGGAAACCAGCGACATAACCGTGATAAGTGTATTCAGCGAAGGACCAGCAGTATCCTTAAACGGATCACCGACCGTATCCCCGACAACACCAGCTTTATGCGCATCAGAACCAGGCCCACCAAACTTGCCAGTTTCAATGTACTTTTTGGCGTTGTCCCATAAACCGCCTGAATTAGCCATTAATAGTGCGAAGATCACGCCAGTGAAAATGCTGCCGCCCAAAAAACCACCCAGGGCATCTGGGCCAAGGACAAAGCCCACCAGAAGAGGAACCCCTACTGCCAATAAGGCAGGAAGCACCAATGAAGATAAAGCACCTTCAGCAGCCAAATCTACACATGTAGCATAGTCTGGTGTTTCAGTCCCCGCTAAAATGCCTGGTTTTTCCCTGAACTGCCTTCGAATCTCTTCGATCATATCAAAGGCATTATGCGTCACGGAAAGCATCGTCAATGCGCTGAAAATAGGCGGGGTCATCGCACCCAGTAGCACTCCCGCCACAACAATCGGATTGCGTAAACTGATTTCAATGCTCACCCCTGCTGCTTCAACAGTTTCAGCATATGCAGCGAAGAGAGCCAAAACTGTAAGCGCGGCTGCACTTATTGAGAAGCCTTTTGTAATCGCCTTAGCGGTATTACCCGCCGCGTCCAAAATATCGGCGCGCTCGATTACTTCCTGCCCCATACCAGCCATTTCCGCAATACCACGTGCATTATCAACAATGGGACCATAAGCATCCGCAGAAACAATCATGCCGCTGATGGCAAGCATACCCACCGCGCTGATGCCAATGCCGTAAATACCGCTGATGCCTGAAGCCTCTGCCAGATAATAGGATGACAATGTTGCAGCTACAATACCAATGATTGACGGTGCAACACTCATCAAACCGTAACTGAACCCGGTGATGATATTAATCGCAGCACCTGACCCGGAAACTCTGGCAGTTTCAACAACGGGTTTATGATCTTCGGATGTAAAGTAATCAGACGTGAAGCCAATAATCACTCCAGTCACAAGCCCTGTTAGGGTAGCCCATAAGATACCATAGTTGAGTTTGCCAAGAATTACAAATGCGGCAACCATTATCGCAAAGATCAAACAGGTAATTATGGTACCCCTGTTTAAAGCCGCCCCTGGTTTCCCATTTTCTCGCACCCTGACAAATTGGATACCAAGTAGTGAGGCAATAATTCCCAATGTGCAAAGGAGCAGGGGAATGATCATATATAGCTGTGATTCTGAACCAAAAGTTGCGCCCAATAACATAACAGCTACAACGCTTGCAACGTAGCTGTCAAAAATATCCGCTCCCATGCCAGCCACATCTCCGACATTATCGCCTACATTATCTGCCACAACCGCCGGGTTGCGCGGGTCATCTTCAGGGATGCCGACTTCAACCTTGCCGACCAGGTCAGCCGCGATGTCAGCGGTTTTCGTATAAATTCCTCCACCCGCTTTAGCCAACAGGGCCAGGGTCGAAGCACCAAAGCTGAAACCCAAGACTGCTTCAGCTTGACCAGTGAGCAAGAATATCACACTCATACCAATGACAGCTAAACCAACCATGGCTAAACCCATCACTGAGCCGGCATAGAAAGAGAGTCGGAAAGCCTTGGTCAGGCTGTCCTTTGCAGCCGTTGCCGTACGTACATTCGCTTCTACAGCAACACCCATACCCATGTAGCCAGCCACCGCTGAACACAAAGCTCCAAAGACAAATGCAAGCGCCATGCGGATGCCGTTGGATGGTGTAATTGTCAAACTATTCTGAGTAACATCACTCAGGTTAAGGCTGAAGATCACTGCAATAATAAAACCCAGAATCAATGAAACAATGGTCAATGCAGTATAAAGCCGCTTCAAATAGGTTTGTGAGCCTTCTTTAATCCAAGAAGCAACTTCCTGAGCTTCCTTTGTGCCAGGGTCCTGACGCTTTACCCAGTAGTAAAGGTATAAAGCAACACCAATAGAAAGGACCCCTACACCGATACCGATATAAATCCAAACTTCAGACATCTTATTCTCCTATTAATAATTAAGTTCAATGCTAGCGAGCTTTCACAAACCAGCTCGATTAACAGTTTTACATATTCGCAGAGCGCCACCAGCGATAATATTCAGCCCGAAGGGTTTCTTGGGATGGCATCGGGTAATAGCGCAGTTGCTTGCTGTTCCCCACAAAAATGCCATTCTTGACTGTTCGATAAGAGAATACAGCTGAATGGATTCGGTCAACCATCTTTGTTGAGACATATTTGGTCTTCACATCCGACAAGCACTGTCGTAAGTGATCGCTATTGGTATAGGGAAGATCTTCAATTAATCCCATTTCCGGATCTTGAGCTAACTCACCCAATCTCAGCTCAACAAAGCAGATCGCCGGAACAGTCACCAACGAAGTTGGATTCTTGACAATCAATTCATAAAAAGATATGGGATCCAGCCGGCTTGCTACAAGCGGCGTGACAGGAATGATCTCCTGATAGAGATGCAAACCATCATCTTTACATGGGATATCATCGCTAGACTTCAGGTTTAAGGTACGACCATCCTGGGTAACGAGATAAAGCTCTTTGAGCGCAGAAAGATCCATATGTTCCAATACACGATATACACTGATGTAGATCGAAGATTTCGGTCTGCCATCCTCGTGCGGAACACAGCGCTTAATAGCTTCTTCTATACGGAAATGATCACTGCGGAAACCGGGATCAACCTCGAAGAATATCGCTTGACCGCGCGATTTCTTCGCAGTACCAACTGCGTAGTATGCCCCAAATTCTTCAGGGCTGAGCATCGAAGCGATCAAAGCTTCAGGTAGTAAGGACAAATACAAATGGACTGTCACATCTTCCTCCTTTATTTCTGTCAATAAATGTTAGATGAGCACATGCAATTATCCACAGTTACATGGATTTTCGCATAACCTGCTAATTTTACCATTTAAACCTTTATCACTCTATTATTTATGATTGGTAAATCGCATGACGTTATTCCCTAGCAATACAACAACTCCCTTTCATGCAACAAAAGGGAGTTATTGTTCATCATAAGTCGCGGATATTTAACTTAGCCAATCTTGAATTAAAAGTTTACCTGCGGAAGGCTTTTCATGATCTCGTTCTTATCCACATGCAATTTGTCATCAATCAACTCTCCGGAAAGATAGGCATCATAGGCGCTCAGGTCTAGCAAACCATGCCCAGAAAGGTTGAAGAGGATCACGCGTTCCTCGCTCTTCTCCTTGGCATCCAAGGCTTCATCAATTGCAACTCGAATCGCATGCGCAGACTCAGGCGCCGGTATGATGCCTTCAGTGCTTGCAAACTGAATCGCAGCTTCAAAGGTACCCAGCTGTGGGACGCAAACGGCGTCAATTAATCCACCTTTATATAAACCGCTGAGCAAGGGTGCCATGCCATGATAACGCAGCCCGCCGGCATGGATTGGCGCAGGAATGAAATCATGCCCCAGCGTAAACATCTTCATAATCGGTACAATCTCTGCGGTGTCACCGTAATCAAAGGCATACAAGCCCTGCGTGAAGGAAGGCGTCGCCTCAGGTTCAACCGCCACCAAACGCGTCGTCTTGCCTGAGGTCAGGTTCTCACGCAGGAACGGCAGCGCTATACCGCTAAAGTTGGAACCGCCGCCCACACAGCCGATGACCACATCCGGATATTCATCCGCCATGTCCATCTGCTTCAAACATTCCTGTCCGATCACGGTCTGATGCAGCAGCACGTGGTTCAAAACCGAACCCAGGGCATACTTTTTCTTCCCACCTGATTTCACCGCCATCTCCACAGCTTCCGAGATCGCAATGCCCAATGAGCCGTCCATTTGCGGGTTCTCTGCAAGCAGCGCCTTGCCATAATCTGTTCGATCAGTTGGGCTTGGATAAATTTCAGCGCCGAAGGTCTGCATGATGATGCGCCGGTATGGCTTCTGATAGTAAGAGACATTGACCATATAGACTTCCACGCTAAGATCAAAGAATTTACCTGCCATCGCCAGAGCCGAACCCCACTGCCCGGCGCCTGTCTCGGTAGTCAGCGCATGCGTGCCGTCAATTTTGTTGTAATAAGCCTGCGCTACAGCCGTATTGCACTTATGACTGCCTGAGATGGAAGCGCCTTCGTTCTTATAATAAATATGTGCCGGCGTGTCTAGTAACTTTTCAAGCCTGCGTGCACGCACGAGCGGCGTCGGACGCCAAAGCCGATAAATATCGCGCACCTCTTGGGGAATATCAATATAGCGGTCTGTGCTGACCTCTTGCATGATCAAGGATTTGGGGAACAATACACCCAGAAATTCCGGTGTGATCAACTCTTTGGTATGCGGGTTGAGCACCGGCGTGGGCGGGATTGGTGAATCCGCCGCGATGTTGTACCACTGCTTCGGAATATCACTCTCGTTCAATAAATATTTGACTTGTTCAGACATCTTTACACCTCCAGGTTTAATAAGGACGATTAAGGTTGCCAGAAT
>JAUXFJ010000138.1 GCA_030620065.1 Anaerolineaceae bacterium | reverse complement strand
GATCATCTTCAATGATCGCGACGAGAATATCTTTATCCATATTAACCTCGATTGAATTGAACTTTGAACTTAAGTTTAACATGTTTTTATATTTAGATGCTGCGTTATAATTAGCGGAAAATAGTAATTTGAAAAAAGTTCATGAAGGAGGAGCAGCTATGAAAAAAGTTGCAGTCTTAACGAGCGGCGGTGATGCACCTGGTATGAATGCCGCAATCCGTTCAAGTATTCGATGCGGTATTGCCAAGGGCTGGGAGATGTATGGTGTTAGAAACGGTTATGCAGGTTTAATTTCTGGCAATATTATCCCTATGGGAACACGCGATGTCGGCGGTATCATCCAAAAAGGCGGCACTATTTTAGGTAGCGCCCGTTGTTTAGAGTTTAAGACGGAAGGAGGCCGCTTAAAAGGTGTCCGCTGCCTTCGGCAGGAGGGAATAGATGCTTTGATCGTGATCGGGGGCAATGGGTCTCAGACCGGGTCTTATTATTTACATAAGCTGGGCTACCCAGTTGTGGGTATTGCTTCAACGATTGATAATGATCTTTATGGCTCCGAGATTGCGATTGGTGTTGATACTGCGCTTAATATCGCGCTTGAAGCGCTGGATCGTTTGAAGGTGACCGCTTCCTCGCATCAACGGGCTTTTTTACTTGAAGTTATGGGACGAAATTGCGGATATCTGGCTTTAATGGCGGGAATTGCTGGTGGGGCAGAAGCCATTCTTGTACCTGAGGTTGAATCTGATCCCGAGGAAATTGCGGAGACATTACGAGAGGCATATGAGCATGGCAAAGCTCATGCGATCATAGTTGTAGCTGAAGGGGCGAAATACAACGCTAGCAAATTAACAACTTTCTTCGAAAAACACGAGGAACGCCTGGGATTTAAAGTGCGTTCAACTATCCTGGGACATGTACAGAGAGGTGGCGTACCCAGCGCTTTCGACAGGATATTAGCCAGTCGTTTTGGGAGTGGTGCTATTATTGCGCTCGAGCGCGGTGAGTTTGGGGTATTGGTAGGACTTAGTGAAAATCAAGTCAAAACGACCCCTTTGGAAGAGGTCGTCTCGAATAAAAAGCAGCTAAATATGGATATGTTTAAGTTAGCAAGGATCCTTGATTAAACCTTTTTGATCTTTCTAAGAAACGCTTCAATAAAAGGATCAATATTTCCATCCAGGACAGATTGTGTATCACCTGTTTCATAATCTGTCCTGTGGTCTTTAACCATTTGGTAAGGATGCAGCACATAGGAACGGATTTGACTACCCCATTCAGCTTTAGTATATTCACCGCGTAATTCTGATATCGTCTCAGCCTGTTCCAGCTGTTTAATTTCTAGAAGTCTAGCCCTCAGCACGCGCAAGGCATTTTCCCTGTTTTGAACCTGAGAGCGTTCATTCTGGCAGCTAACTACGAGCCCTGACGGAATATGGGTTATACGCACTGCTGTGGAGTTTTTCTGCACGTTCTGACCGCCAGCACCCGATGATTTAAATACATCAATTTTTATATCTTCTGCAGAAATGTTTATCTCACTGCTGTCATCTAATTCAGGCAGCACTTCGATAAGGGCAAAGGATGTATGACGGCGATGCGCCGCATCAAAAGGTGAAAGGCGTACAAGGCGATGAACCCCTTTTTCAGGGCGAAGATAACCATAAGCCAGGAACCCTGTTACAGAAATTGTGACACTTTTTATCCCCGCCTCTTCGCCAGCTGTTCGGTCGAGGATGTCAGTTTTATAACCTCGTATTTCAGCCCAGCGGAGATACATGCGCTCGAGCATGGCAGCCCAATCTTGCGAATCGGTACCACCAGCGCCAGCGTGAATTGCCAGGATCGCGTTCCCATGGTCATGTGGACCTGACAGGAGCACCGCAAGCTCTTTTTTCTCTATGGTACTTTCCAGCAGATCAACCGAGGTTTCCAACTCTGCGAGGAAGGATTCATCTCCCAGTTCAGCTAGTTCCAAAGAGTCTGAAACTCTTTTATCTAATATACTCCAATCTTCAATTTGGGTTCGTAGACCAGCAATGCGCTTCATTATCGATTGAGCATGTTCATGGTCATTCCAAAACTCAGTCGTTTCTGAATCTCTTTCTAATTGAGCTAATTCAGTTTTCTTGTTTGCGAGGTCAAAGATGCTCCTGAAGAGTCAGCATTTTTTCTTTTAAGGCTTGCAAGCGTCCAATTATGTCGCTCATCTTATCTCCCAAGATTATGAATTAAATATACTTTCCACAAAAGAATCACGGTCAAATACTTGTAGGTCTTCCATTTTTTCACCGAGGCCGGCAAATAATATTGGCAGGTCAAGCTGTTCTTTTACCGCAAATGCCATCCCGCCTTTGGCAGAGGAATCAAGTTTGGCAAGAATAATGCCTGAGATATTTACAGCTTCTTTGAAAGCTCTTGCTTGCTGGAGAGCATTTTGTCCTGTTGTTGCATCAAGTACAAGCCAACAGGCATGTGGCGCACCTGGCTTTGCTTTATTTGCTACTCGGTATACTTTCTTGATCTCTTCCATAAGGTTGAAACGAGTATGAAGACGCCCTGCCGTGTCGATCAGGATAACATCTACGCCACGTGCGATACCGGATGTGATGCCGTCATACGTGACTGCTCCTGGATCGCCATTTTGCTGACCTGAAATCAACGGAACTTCCAAGCGTTCACTCCAAATCCGCAACTGGTCAACTGCGGCTGCTCTGTAAGTATCCGCAGCCACCAATAGAACCTTTTTATTTTGTTGCTTGAACCAATAGGCTAGTTTTGCGGCTGTGGTTGTCTTCCCGGAACCATTGACCCCAACCAGGAGAATCACAGCAGGAATACTGTTAAACACAAGATCGGGAGCAGGGTCAAGCCGATTGATCAGCTCGTGTTTTAAAAACTGACTCAATTGTTCGGTTTTGGTCAGACCCTCTTTTAGAACATGTTCTCTGCATGCTTCAATGATAGCCAGGCTGGTTTCTATGCCAATATCCGCCTGGATCAGGATTGCCTCCAGGTCTTCCCAGGTTGTGTCTTTTATCTCACTAGTGCCCAAGAAAGCTGCAAGGCGTCCGAAGGTGACATTTCTGGTACGTGCAAGTCCGTCGCGCCATTTTTTTAATAAATCTACCATAGCGCGAAAATTATAACATGTTGCTTTGCTGATAGGCTAATTGTCCGCAGCCAGCTTGTATTTCTATGCCCCTGCGGGTGCGAACCGTCGCTTGGATCTTCTTGGCAGTAAGAATTTGTAAGAATGCATCAATTCGCTCTTGTTTCGGGCCTGTATTATCAAAACCATCTGTTGGATTTAATGCTATCAGGTTTACATGGCATAACATTCCCTTGAGGTGATCACCCAACGCCATTGCTTGAAGGTTGGAATCGTTCACACCGTTTATCAGTCCATATTCAAAGGAAACCCGTCGATTTGTCTTTTGAATGTAGTATTTGCAAGCTCCAATAACCTTTTCGATCGGGTACATGCGATTGATTGGTACCAGGCTGCTTCGGGTCGCATTGTCGGCAGCGTGCAAACTAATAGCAAGATTTACTTGCAAGCCTTCATCAGCAAACTTTTTGATCTTTGGCACAATCCCGACTGTACTTATTGTAAAGCGACGGGCGCCCATATTAAATCCATCTGGATCATTTAACCTCCGAATTGCATCCAGACAGGCATCATAGTTTTGAAATGGTTCACCCATACCCATGAAGACGACATTCGTAAGGGATTCGGAGGATTGTCTGAGTATATTTGCATAATAAAGGACTTGGGCTATGATCTCTCCGCTGGATAAGTGACGAGTGAAACCCATTTGACCTGTAGCGCAAAAAGTACATCCCATAGCACAACCGGATTGCGTCGAAACGCATAAAGAGTTGCGGGATGTATAGCGCATCAGGACTGTCTCAATCCTGGCGCCCCCGCTCAATTCAAACAAGGTTTTTCCGGTATTGCCGTCTCGTGAGGATAAGGTGGCGCTTGGCATCAACGGTGAAAAAATAAAGGCCTGATCGAGGCGTTTTTTCAGGGTCTTTGACAGATTTGAATAACTGGCAGGATCGCTGTAATATTGTTTATATAAGCCTTCCCAAATCTGAGCAGCGCGATATTTTGGTTCCCCCTGCTTGGAGACCCAATGCGTTAATTCGTCTAGCGTAAGATCGTAGATCAGTTTTTTAGTCATTGGATAAGTTCTTCAAGATCTTGACATATAACATCAGGTTGAGGATACCACTGTTTTGCTTGATCAAGGGTCGAAACGCCTGACAATACCAGTGCTGTTAAACAGCCGGCTGCCTGGGCGCCAGCGATATCCGTTTCAAGCCGATCTCCGACCGCCAAAGTCTCTTGAGGTTCTGTGCCCAGTTTATCCAGCGCGATTGAATAGAGCAAGGGTTGTGGCTTTCCAATAATCACAGCCTGTACCTCAGACGATGTCTCTATTGCTTTAATGATAGTTCCTGACCCGGGGGTCTGTCCTTGCGGGGTGGGGTAGGTGGTATCAGGATTTGTACCGATCACGGGCAAACCAGAACGGACAAGTAATGTCGCTTTCTTTAATTTTTCATATGTAAATGAATAATCCAGTGAAGCTATGACAGCGAGTGCTGTATCAGGTGTGCAGCTTTCAGCATGGATAAAACCATTATCTGATAAAGTACTTTTTAACCCTGGCTCGCCAACAACATACACATCTCCTTTTTGGGGAAAACGTTTTGAGAGGTAAACAGCAACTGCCTGGGCAGAATTAATCACTTGAGATTTATCAACGTTGACACCAAAACCGTTTAGCTTGAGCATATGTTCATCGATAGATCTGGTGGCGTTATTAGTAGCCAGGAGCAATTGGAGGTCAAGGCGTTTTACTTTATCGAATATGGCTGGCAGATCGCCAATTGCTTGTGTGTCACGCCATAAGACACCGTCCATATCAAGAATTAGTGCTTTTATACCGGGAAATTTATTCAAGATCATTCAGTTATTCCGATCAGTGGAAAAGGATTTTTAGTGCTGGAATGCTATATTATATTACCCAGATTCAAGTAGCCAGTGCAACAGTGAGCCTTTAAGATTACCATAGGTTGAGCAGTAAGGGCGTATG
>JAUXFJ010000195.1 GCA_030620065.1 Anaerolineaceae bacterium | reverse complement strand
TGCGTCCCCACATCATCTCGAGGTACTTCCTGAAATCAGGCGACACTGCGCTGATAGAGTCAGCAGTTTCGTATACCGTTTTTTCAATCAGCAGTAATTCACGTGTTTCGATGGCATCTACAACTTCCCTTATGATGGGTATGGTCATATGAGTGAATAGCAAATATTCTGCCCATTCTGTGCCGCGATAATCTGCCAAGATTGGTATGTTTCCAAGTCGATCATCCTTTTTTGCTGCCATCATTGTGAAATACGCGATTAGGGCGCTGCGTGTATGAATTATGTAATTGGCAGATCCATTGTTATTTATGATGTTTTTAAGGATGCGGGCAATGGAGCGGTATGGCACCAATGCAAGTTTTCTGTGAATAAAAGGCATGTCCTTATAGACGAAAATCTGGATGTTGGCATTTTTCAGCTGCTCTATTTGTTTTGAAAAGGATTTGGTGGACCCCAGGGAGCTCACAAGCAGGTATACTTGATTGAACATACCCTGTTTCTGATAGTGAAGTAAAAGATCCCCGACCTGTGAAATCGTCGCATATTCAAATTTACGCATAACGTAAATCAGGATTTTGTCAGGCATCTTCTATCCATTTCTAGCGTTATCCGCGGTCAGCAGGCACTAACCAGAAAAACGTGATGTTCGAGGCTACCAGGATTATACCTCGATGTGGTGCAAAGGGTATTGTAGTCATGTCAGCCATGTTTGATGCCACAATTTAAACATAATAATGGACCAGAAAATTCGCGAATAATCAGACTTTCCGCTTTGATGTCTATCCCAGAGATTGCGGACTAACCGGGGGTCGAAATGCTCACGATGCTGAGTGTCGAAAATGATATCTTCAGCGTACGTTTTTAGCTCTTTCCTGAAGTAATGAACCAGTGGGACACCAAACCCCATTTTATTACGGTTAAAAACTGGTTGGGGTAATATATCTTTAAACGTTTTCTTTAGAATGTATTTATTCTTCCCCTTGTATAATTTCAGGTGCGGCGGGATTCTTGTTGTGAACTCTGCGAATTCATGATCAAGAAATGGTACGCGCGCTTCCAGGCTGACACCCAGTGAGGCCCGGTCTTCTTTTACCAGCAGGCAGTCAGGTATATAGGTATTAAGATCCAGATTAAGGAGATTTTCGAGTGGGTTTTTATACTTGAAATGAGTCTGATATTGTTCCATTACACTGTTCAGGTCAAAGCCTTCATTTTTATTTCGGTACATGTAGCTGAATAGCATGGTATATAATGTTGAGTCCGGCAAGCGATCCTGCAGGAAGGATTGAAGTTTGCGTAGCTTGTCACTGTTAGAAAATAAATTCGTTGCATCAATTCCGCGATCTATAAGGTATTTGACCGCGGGTGGTAGCTGATTAAGTCTTTGAAGAATAAAAAACTCTTTATAACGATCGTAACCGGAAAACAATTCATCTGCGCCAGTGCCGGACAGACAGACAGTCACTTGTTCTCTGGCGACCTTGGAGACAAGATAGGTGGGGATCATCGAGGGGTCGGCGAATGGTTCGTCGAAATGGTGCGGAAGTCTGGGTATCAGTTCTTTTATACTGTTGGCATTAAATTCGATTTCATAGTGATCGGTTTCAAAAGATTCTGAGACGGTCTTTGCTTAGCTGGATTCGTTAAAATCCGAATAGTCGAAGTTAATGGAAAATGTTTTCAAGGCGCTCACGTGCTTTCTCATCAACGCAACGATTATAGAGCTGTCCACACCTCCAGATAGAAATGCTCCCACAGGTACATCGCTGAGAAGTCTGCGTTTGACGCTGGTTTCAAGCTTCTCTGCCAAGGTTTCCATGATCTCATTTTCATCAGAGAGGTAATCCTGGGAGAAATTCAGGCGCCAGAAGGGCTGAATTAGATCAATACGTTTCTTGCGTAGATCGTAGCTAATGTAGTGTGCGGCGGGCAGATGAAATACATTCTTCAGTAGTGTCTGGGGGCCAGTTCTGAATCCAAGCATCCAGTAACTCTGCATGTTGTCAGGGACGAGTTCCTTTGGCACACCAGCTCTCAGAATGACCTTCATTTCGGACCCGAAAATAAAAGTGTCATCGTGATAGTAATAATATAATGGTTTGATGCCAAAACGATCTCTTGCCAGGAAAAGCTTCTGGTTGTGAAGATCGAAAATGCAAAAGGCAAATTGTCCGTTCAGCCGGGATGGAAGTTCGGTTCCCCATTCTTCATATCCATGGACTAGAACTTCTGTATCTGAATTCGATTCGAAATGATGGCCGGTCATTTCCAACTCGTTCCTTAGAGCCCGGAAATTATAGATTTCCCCATTATAGATAACGCATACTGAGCGATCCTCGTTATACATTGGTTGTTTGCCACGCTGGCTCAAATCCAGAATTGACAGGCGTTTGTGGCCAAGACTGACTCCGTTATCGACGTGGAAGCCGGTCTGATCGGGGCCCCGATGATTAAGGAGTTCCGTCAGCGCTCTGATTTTTTCGTGATCTTCCCAGCTAAAGCCCGCTATTCCACACATGTGCTGCTCCCGTTGACGAGATGACGAAAATACTTTTTATACTCTTCAATGATTTTCTGGATATTATACTGTTGTTCTAGAAGCTTTCGTCCATTTTTGCCGATTTCAAGGTATCGATCATTCTCAAGTAAATATTGCAGTGCCTTCCCCAGTTTCTCAAAACTGCCTTGGCAGCAGATTCCACAATTGTATTTAGTCAGGAAATTGTCTGGATTGACATGGTAGCTCACGATAGGGGTTGCTGCTTTACAGGCTTGTATGAAGGTGTTCGAAAATCCTTCCGAGTCCGAGGTGTTGATGAGAGCTTTTGCATTACTGAAATATGGATCTATTTCCTGAAAGGGGACATGTGGAATAAAATCAACATTAGGTAGAGAGTCGGCTTTATTGCGCAGGGTTTCATATTGAGTGTCTTCCGTGGCTCGTTGACAAATCATCACAAACATTTCTGTTGGAAATTTCTTTGCCAGACCGAGAAAACGTTCTGGGTGCTTGAAACAGGCGGATCTTCCAACCCATAAAATAGAGTGTCTTTCTTTCTGTATTTGGCTGCTAACCCGGTGACCATTGGGTATTACAATCGACTCCAACCCCAAGGTGTTTTTCATATTCACACCGTCTTCATGGTTCTGGGTAAATAGTAGATCAGCTCTTTTCAGGGCCGCCATAAATAGTTTTCCTGTTATCTTGTTATTCTTGGCATAGGTGCCGTCACACTCACTTTGATGGGCCGTACGGTAGACAAAACGTTTGTTATTGAGTTTGCAGAATAATGATACAAGAGGGACTCCCAGGGATGCTGTTTTGATCATGTATACATCCGCATTAGCTTTCTTCAGGCTGTGCCATATATTTAATGCGCCAATGAGCTGATTATGTTCAAGTTTAAGGCTTTTCAACACCGTAATATTTTCAATATTTACCTGCTCTTCCTGGCCATAATCAGCGGTGACGAAAAATACCTTGAAGGCAGGGCATTTCGCTAGCGCAGTAGCGATGTGATATAGGTCGACTTCAGCACCGCCAAATACAGACTTTATGGCTGGATTGAACAGCGGATAAGCTTTCGGGGCTACAAAACACACTCGAATTGGATTAAATACAGTTGGATCAGTTGTTCGAGCCATGGGGTTTGTTCTAATATCAATGCTCCCTTTTTATAAAAGTCACAGCGTGGATTGGCCTGCGCAAAGCAACGCGTGAGTGCGCTATCCTGGAGTATTTATGTTTCATCCCATTCAGTGAGATGGTAGCAAGAGGCAGCCAGTTCCAGTCAGTTTATAATCTTGTCTATTTTATATTCCTTAAGGTCTTTCGCGTGGGTGAAGATAATGATTTCACCAATCAATCCTATGGCGATAACCTGTATACCTAGTACAATTAGTAGCGAGCTGAGAAATAATG
>JAUXFJ010000104.1 GCA_030620065.1 Anaerolineaceae bacterium | reverse complement strand
GCGGGTTTCCTGTGATGCATCAGGACAGGCAACCCCTGCCAGATACCCCAGGTCTAGGGATAAATTATCTTTTTATGTGCAATTCCTGCGGAAATAATTGAAATAATTAACAGTTTACGCACAGCCATATGTTTTGTGTGGATAAAATGGACACAAAAAGCAGCCGATTTCGAATGAATGATTTTGTCAATAAAGGATAAGCCTGGAGGTCAAAAATCAATGATACAGGAAGTAGGCTTATAACCTGGAGGTCGTTGGTTTGAATCCAACCCCCACTACCTAAAAAAGTGCTTTTTAATAATAAAACAGGATGTATTTCTAAACCCTCTCTTTTTTACGAATTACTTTGTGATATGGCTTGCCTTGTTTGGTAAGGTTTTCCAATAATATTGTAGCCATAGATGAATTTGCTCGTGAAGAAGCGTTCTCACTTGAAACTTTTTAAGGGTAAAATGGATTTAGCAATGAACTCCAATATATTTGATAAAACGGGCTGGCGGTTGGGGCGTTGGCTGGTAACAGGTTTTGTGATTATGACCGTTAGAACGGTCTCTCCGTCCAGTGCCTGGCAATTGATGTACCCGATCAATGCCTTTATTGTAGGGGGGCTGCTTATCCCAGAGGTCATGCGATTGTTTCCTAAAACTCGGCAGAGGGCAACGGTAATCAGCGTGCTTGGTGATGCGGCGATAATCACCATTTTATCGTTAGGGTTGAACCATAGGATCATCTTTTTGTATGCTGTTTTAATCATAGCCAGCTCATCACTGAACCCGTGGTTTGTACCTTTACTCTTGAGTCTTGCAGCTATCGGAACGAATATTACGGTTTACCTCCTGGCCGCTGCTTACCCCCAGCCATTAGTCAGTATTGTTATTGGCGCCATTGCCTTTTCTCTCACCGGAGGAATTTCAAGCGCTATAGGATATTGCCTGGCACGTGAGGTTGGCTTACAAAATGAACTGAATAAGAAAATGGAAAATCGATCTGATCGACTTTCGATGTTGTCTCACGAAATTCGCACACCCCTGGCCCTAATTCGGGCATCGGTAGAATTGATCCTGGATGGAGCTCCAGGCCCGTTGACTGATCAGCAGCGTACATTTGTGGAAAACGTAGATGAGAATGCCAGGCATATTATGACTCTGGCTGAGAATATGCTAACGCAGAGCAAGCTTGAGTCTGGCTTTTTCACCCCCGTCTTCCAACCTACTGATGTGCGCGATATTATCCGTGTGGTGGTAGTAAATATGCGCATTTTCACGGCGCGGCGGGGACAGAAAATCCAAACATATTACCCTCAGGTTCTACCCCGGGTAAAAGTTGATCCTATGCTTTTAAAGCAAGCCCTGACCAATATAACCCAGAATGCCATCCAACACACTTCAGCTGGAGGCCGAATTATCGTTTCGGTCGCTAAAAATGACCTGGGAATATTGATATCAGTGACAGACGATGGCGCAGGGATGTCCGCCGAGCATCGCCAGCAGCTCTTTCGAAGGTTTGCGACCAGCGGGGAGGGAACTGGACTGGGTCTGGTGATTGTTAAAAAAATTATGGAATTACATGGCGGACAGGTATATGTAGATACCAGCCTTGGCCGGGGGACGACATTCTTTCTGTCTCTTCCTATAACAATTCAACAAACTGAAGACGAAATAGAGTCTTCTCAACAAAACACAACCCCATTTACTTTGAAAAAAATAAACGGAACAGACCATGCCTGAAAAATCAGTTGTACTTGTTGTGGACGATGAACCCCAGATGGTTGGTGTGGTCAGTTATGCACTCCAAGTCGCTGGCTTAGATGTAATTGCTGCTTATAATGGAGAACAGGCTCTCCGCCGGATTGAGGAGCGCCATATAGATCTGGTGATATTGGATGTGATGATGCCTGGGCTGGATGGATTCGAGGTATGCCGCCGGATACGGTGCGATACAAATATCCCGATCTTGATGTTGACGGCCAAATCTGACCAGACTGATGTGATAGCCGGGTTAGAAATAGGCGCTGATGATTATATACTGAAACCTTTCAGTACGCGCGAACTGGTATTGCGTGTTCAGGCTATCCTTCGGCGCACTGGCCAAAGCCAGGCTGAAATCAACAGCGGCCAGCTCCACATTGATTTGTTAAAGCACACGGTGACGTTGGATGGCTGTCTGGTGGACTTGACGATGCTCGAATTCCGCTTGTTGGCCTGCTTAGCTAAGAATGCTGGACGAGTATTAAGCACGCAGGAACTCCTTAAAAAAGTATGGGAACTGGAAAACTGGGAAGGGGGACGGGAGATGATCAAGGTTGTGATCCACCGCCTGAGACAAAAATTGGAGCCAGGCCCAGAAGCGGCTCGCTTTATCCGAACTGTTCGGGGGGTGGGTTACCAGTTTAACCAGGAAGATTTATAAGAACTGTTACCAAACTGTAACTTCAATGTAACCTATGGGCAACCATAGGCATTCTTGCTCGTGCAATAATGGTTTAATTGAAAGCGGTTTTGTTAAACCATATAAAAGGAGAAATAGAATGATCATGCGACGGAAACACTTTTTTATTGTAGTTTTATTGATTGCCGGATTGATTCTGGCTGCCTGCGGCACAAGCGACACTGCCAGTGACCAACCCGCAGAGGTGCCTGAGGTAGAGGCAGAGGCAGCAACAGAAGAAGAGCCTGCCAGCATACCTGAGGTCAGCGGCCCATTGACTGTCATGTGTGGTATGCAAGAGGATTGGTGCCAGGCCGCGGTTCAGGCTTTCGAGGCTGAAACCGGGATTGAGACTTCGATGGTGCGGTTGTCATCTGGTGAAGCGTTGGCACGTATGCAAGCTGAGAAAGACGCCCCCTCGTTTGATGTGTGGTACGGCGGACCCAGCCTGGGGCCTAGCGCGGCAGCTGAAGAGGGCTTGATTGAGTCTTATGTGCCAGAAAACAGCAGTTTCATTCCCGATGCGTTAAAGGATCCGAATGGTGTTTGGACCGGCATTTATGTAGGAGCTCTCGGATTCTGTTCCAATAAGGAACTGCTTGATGAATTAGGTGCAGAGGCGCCGAACTCCTGGCAGGATTTGCTTGACCCTGTCTTTGAAGGAAATATTGCCATAGCTGATCAGCGTACATCTGGAACGGCGGTCACAGCCGGTGGTGCCTTAGTTGCGCTCGAAGGCGGCGAAGATGGCGCCCTTGGTTACCTGCGCAAACTTGACGCTAATATTTTCCAATACACAAAAAGCGGTTCAGCGCCAGGACGTATGGCAGCTGCTGGAGAGGTGGCAGTAACGGTCATCTTCTCACATGACTGTGTGAAGTTCCAACTCGAAACTGGCGTTGATCTGGCCGTCACCTTCCCTGAAGAAGGAACCGGTTACGAGATCGGGCAGGTCTCTCTCATTGCAGGAGCCAATAACCCCGAGGCTGCCAAGGCATTCATCGAGTGGTCACTGACAGCAGCAGCTCAGGAAATTGCTGCTACTGTGGGCAGTTATCAAATCCCCACCAACCCAGATGCAGAGGTTCCTGCTGAAGCAGTGAAACTTGAAGAGGTAGTTTTAGCTGAAGGTTTCAACCCCGGGATGGTTGCTGAGCTAAGAAGCGGTGATTTCCCCGAGCGATTTGGCGCGGAAGTACGCGGCGGCGAAGAGGCTCCAGAAGGATAAAACACACTACACTACTTACGTAAACACAATTAGTTAGTTTAGTATATTGACTTGGGGCCGAGAGAGGTAATCTTCCTCGGCTCCAAGTTTGCGAGAAGGAATCATTTTATGATCAACTCAATCAAGCAACGTCTAAGAGAGTTCAAGAGCATATCTCAGGATGGCGTCCTGGCAGTTGGATTATTGGTTTCGTCCATCTTTCTCCTCGTCTTTGTTGTTTATCCAATATTTCGAATATTGGCAGCTGGATTGAATATCGATGCCCTGCCGCTGCTTTGGCATTTACTATCGCTGGGGGAGACTCAACGAGTAATTATGAATACACTGGTTGTAAGTCTGGGAGTGGCGAGCCTGGGAACAGCATTGGGTTTTTTGCTGGCTTATGTGCAGGTAAAACTTGATGTTCCTTTCAAACGATTCTTTCATTTGATTGCTATCATTCCGATTGTCTCACCTCCATTCGCAGTAGCAATGTCGATAATAACCCTTTTCGGCCGCAGCGGCTTGATAACAAAACGTTTGTTAGGCCTGCGTTATGATATCTATGGCGCAGACGGATTGATATTCGCGCTGACCATTTCCTTCATCCCTTTAGCTTACCTCAGCCTTTTAGGGATGATACGCGGGCTTGACCCGGCGCTGGATGAAGCTGCGACCAATCTGGGCGCCGGGGGATGGCACGCATTTCGCACGATAATGCTCCCACTGCTAATCCCTGGATTCGCCAGCTCGTTTCTTTTACTCTTCGTCGCTGCCATGGCAGACCTGGGAAATTCACTTTTGTTGGGGGGCAATCTCACTGTGCTATCGTCACGCATTTACCTTGCTATCATCGGAGAATATAATCTGGAATCCGGGGCAGTGCTGTCAGTGATGCTGCTGATTCCTTCGCTGATCATTTTTGCTATTCAGCACTACTGGGTCAGCCGGCGTTCATACGTTACCGTTACAGGCAAACCAACCGGCCAGACCAGGATGATCAGAAACCCTTGGGTCAAGTGGATTCTCTTCACCGTTAACTTCTTGTTCGCTGCTCTTATTGTCTTGCTGTATGGCTATATATTAGTAGGCGCATTTACAAAAGTGTGGGGTATTAACTTCGCTTTCACGCTGGATCACTTCCGTTTTGTGTTGTTCGGTTATGGTTCGGAAGCGTTTTCAGACACAATTCTGCTTGCAAGCCTGGCGACACCAATCGCTGGCTTGATAGGAATTCTGATCGCATTTCTCGTTGTGCGCCGTAAGTTCATTGGGCGATCGCTGATAGACTTGATCTCAATACTTGGGTTGGCAGTACCTGGAACTATAGTCGGCATTGGGTTGATCATGGCTTATCACCAGCCTACCCTGGGAGGGCTGATCCCTAAATTGACAGGTACCGCTTTTATCATCATCATGGCATTCACTATTCGCAGTGTATCTGCCGTTGTCCGGGGCGGGGTGGCTTCCTTGCAGCAAATTGATTCATCAATAGAGGAAGCCTCAGCTTCCTTAGGGGCCAGCGGAGCAATGACTTTTAGAAAGATTACAATCCCCCTGATACGCCCCGCATTTCTCTCAGGGCTGATTTCAAGTTTCGCGCGCTCAATGACGTCTTTATCCCCCATAATCTTTCTGGTAACACCACATTGGCGGATTATGACTGCCCAGATATTGAACGAAGCTGAGACAGGACGTTTTGGAAATGCGGCAGCGTATAGTGTTGTGTTAATCGTAATCGTACTGGCAGCAATTGGGTTGTTGAACATAATCGTTGGTTCATCCACTGGTGCTGAACGTCTGGTTGAATCATGAATATAGGAGCAAATCGAGCTATGGACAAAGAAATTTCAACAATTGTGTTGGAGCTGCAGAATCTTACCAAGACATTTGGAGCACAAGGCGAAGTTCGTGCTGTTGATAATATCGACCTTAAGATTTGTCAAGGAGAGTTCATTACATTATTGGGGCCATCTGGCTGCGGCAAGACAACGACCCTGCGTTTGATCGCTGGATTTGAATTCCCGACATCGGGTCAGGTTATCTTGGATGAAAAGGTAATCAATGATATCGCCCCAAATAAGCGTCCAATGTCGATGGTATTTCAAAGCTATGCGCTGTTTCCGCACATGTCTGTCTTTGAGAACATTTCCTACGGTCTGAAAATCAAACGAATGAGCAATGATTTGATTCAAGAAAGGGTTGAAATCGCCACGCAGCTGATGAACCTGGTGGGGGTGGCTAACCGTATGCCGCATCAACTTTCAGGAGGCCAGCAGCAGCGGGTTTCCTTGGCCAGAGCATTGGTAATGCAGCCGCGAGTTTTCCTGTTTGATGAACCTCTGTCCAACCTGGATGCTAAGTTGCGAGTCCACATGCGCACTGAAATTCACCGGCTCCAACAGCGATTAGGCTTCACCAGTGTTTACGTGACCCATGATCAGGCTGAAGCGATGAGCCTGTCGGACCGCGTGGTT